>NZ_JBZYAO010000020.1:0-147792 GCF_059820445.1 Paenibacillus sp. sgz302190 | reverse complement strand
TGGCTACCTGCGTATTCGTGCTGTTGTACACTACGATCCCTGCAGGCGCACTCGGTCCGCTCCCCGTTAGCTGATACTGCATTCCTGCCGACAGCTCCAAACGAAAGAACATGCTAGTCGCGCTCGGAGCACTCATCTGCTGGCTTCCTGTCTGATTTGTCAGCGTCACCCCATACGCTTGACCCATGTTCGAGCCGTCAATTGAACTTAACGTTACGCTCGCTCCGGCTGTCCCCGTCAATACAATATAGGATTCCGATGTGCCCGGGACGAAATTACATGTCAGTGTCGAGCACGATCCTTTTGAATTTCCGCTCGCATCATAANCATGTTCGAGCCGTCAATTGAACTTAACGTTACGCTCGCTCCGGCTGTCCCCGTCAATACAATATAGGATTCCGATGTGCCCGGGACGAAATTACATGTCAGTGTCGAGCACGATCCTTTTGAATTTCCGCTCGCATCATAAAGATATATCAAGCCTGATCCTGTTCTCGTTACCGTTACGGTACGATTTACTGGTAGGCTCGCTTTATACCACAACGACCCATTCGCCGATAGTGTGCCATTCACCGGGCCTGGTGCCGTATACGGCAGTGCTCCTTCCCGCGTCGCTCCTTGCTGCGCTGCCATCAGCTTGTACGTTCCCGCATATGTTCCTGTTTTCAGTTCAACATAATACGTTCCCGCTGCACTTGGGATGTACGTCAGTGCTCCGGTGGTGGTGCTGGCTACCTGCGTATTCGTGCTGTTGTACACTACGATCCCTGCAGGCGTGCTCGGTCCGCTCCCCGTTAGCTGATACTGCATTCCTGCCGACAGCTCTAAACGGAAGTATAGGCTAGCATTGCTTGGACCACTCATACTCAAACTTCCCGTTTGGCTCATCAGCATCAGATCATATGCCTGACTCATGTTCGAGCCGTCAATTGAACTTAACGTTACGCTCGCTCCGGCTGTCCCCGTCAATACAATATAGGATTCCGATGTGCCCGGGACGAAATTACATGTCAGTGTCGAGCACGATCCTTTTGAATTTCCGCTCGCATCATAAAGATATATCAAGCCTGATCCTGTTCTCGTTACCGTTACGGTACGATTTACTGGTAGGCTCACTTTATACCACAACGACCCATTCGTCGACAACTTGCCAGTCACTGGACCGGGTGCCGTGTAGGGAAGGGCCGCTCCGAGTGATGAACCATCAGCTTCGGCTGCAAATACTTTAGGCGTTCGCCAAATTCCTTCTGGAGTACCAGGTATTAATTCAAATAAAAGTAGAATCATAGCGATTCCAAATAATACTTGGAGCCAACTGCTCCGTTTCGGTTTCAATAGAATCCTCTCCTATTTACGTTCGAGTTTGACGACTCTTCCTATAGCATCATACGTGTAAGTCGTAGTTGTTCCATCTACACCAGTCATACTTGCTACCCGATTTGCCTTGTCGCATACATAAGACTCAGATGCATCACCTGGATAAACGACTTTGGTAAGACGCCCACCATCATCATAGCTTCTACTGGTTTTATTGCCATTTGCATCTATAATCGCAGTTTGTCTCCCCATCGCATCGAACTCATACTGTGTAATCGCCCCGTTTGATTTCTGCTGTTTAGTCAGTCTACCGAGATTATCATACTCGTAGTTTGTCCTTAGACCACGACTGTCCGTATAATTACTTAACAGTTCTCCGTTGTATTGCATTTTTTCTGTAGAACCATCTGGACGAATAATTTGTATAATTTGATCATGTGCATTATAGGTATACTGAGTCATGTTATTGGATGGGTCGAATTCTTTAACCCTTCGCCCAATATTGTCATATTCATAAGTTACCTTATTACCCAAATCATTTGTGATCCCTATCAACCACCCGTGAGCATCATATTCGTACAAAGTATTCGCTCCCGCATAATCAATCATCTTCGTCATTAATCCTTGTGTGTTATACTCAAATAGCATCGTATCGCCAACGGGATTTATTATTGAGAGCATATTTCCCTTTTCATCATACGCATATTGTGTTTTACGACCGAGAGCATCACTCGCGCTTGTAATTTGGTTTCGTTCGTTATAGGTGTAATGTGTTTTATTACCCAATGCATCTTCTACCGTCGTTTTGTTCCCTCTAACATCGTAATAATATTTCGTTTTGTTACCCAAGGGATCCGTAATCGTTGCTATTTTGTGATCCGGTGTGTAATCAATGCTCTTGGTGTTTCCTAACGGATCGGTTACACTTGTAACATTCATTGCAGTTCCCCATGCAAAGGTCGTTGTCTTACCCATATAATTTATGATTTTACCCCCGCCACGATTAGCAGCATCCACCCACATATGAACTCCACTCGGATTTACTCTTTCGGTAATTTGGCCACTTTTGTCCCTATACTGGAATTGGGTTATTGCCCCTTTTCGATCCGTCACTTGAAATCCTGAGGAATAATCAAAATTCATTGACTTACCGTCTGGATATTCGATTTTAGTCAATTGATCATTCGCATTATACTGCAATACCACTTTAGAATCGTTCGCTGCCTTAATTGCACTTACTCGGCCATTCGATCCATACTCCAGCTCTGTTGTAAGCCCATTTGTATCCACTACCCGGCTAAGTTTCCCTTCCGGGTTGTACTCAAGATTGGCTCCCTGACCGTTCGCATCTTTAACACTGATTAACCTTCCAGCAGCATTGAACCGCATGGTTTTCTGTTCTTTTTTTTCTAATGTAATCGAGCCGTCGGTGTGCTGAGTTAGCTTGTCGAAGTTGCCGGGAGGACTTGTGAATGTACCATCAATATTACGAGTAAACGTCAGCCTACTCCCATCACTTGCTTCCCAGTCTATATTGTTTGAATTGTTGTTGGAGACTGTCATCTTATCCGAATAAGTCATTGTCCATTGTGTCCCAACATTTGTTTCTCTATAGTTTGAAGAGGTGGAATTAAACTGTAATCGCACATTCGAGTGCGAGTTTTCAGCACCTCTATATACGAGCGGTGGTGTCTCCGCATATAAGTTGCCGTAAACACGATTCGTATACGTCTTCATGCCATCCATATCGCCATCGTTCAGTGGATTCAACTGTTCATAGTTTGCGCAAGACTGGCTGCAATCCGGTCCGCCAGGCAATCCTCCGAACCCGCCCGCATTGCTACAAGAATACCGCCCCTTCAATTTGTTCGTTTCGTCTTGGGTCAATATTCTAGCTCCAACCAATCCTTTTAAGGCTTGAGCCTCGGAGTCGGCGAAGATAATCATCTGCCCATCCCAAAGCGGATCAAATTGAGCTTTACTCTTGGTCACCCAACCAGCGGAAGGATCGTACATTTCAACTTCATCAAATGAAGCCCTGTTTACCACAAC
Source organism: Paenibacillus sp. sgz302190 (assembly GCF_059820445.1). Lineage (NCBI taxonomy): Bacteria > Bacillati > Bacillota > Bacilli > Caryophanales > Paenibacillaceae > Paenibacillus > Paenibacillus sp. sgz302190. The sequence continues at coordinate 144,423 of NZ_JBZYAO010000020.1, read as the reverse complement.
ATAGTGGTCTCGCAGCAAAGCAATCGCTGGTAATGATGCTTGAGGTAGATCGGTTTTAACAATTTTGAGACCGTAAGCCGACACATCATGCAAGCTGGATGCTTGAATCAATCCGGTCATACTCGTTCCTTCTGCTGTCGTTCCAGCTTCTCTAGCCAGTTGTTCTACTTCGACCTGCTTTCCGAATTTGGATAACACCATCTTGAGAGAGGAAGGTCCGCAAGTACATCCTTCCTGTTTCATCTTTGATTTCTCTTTAGTTTGATTAGGACGTTTGCTATTCACGCCCACATGATTTGTAGTATCATCTGTTACTATCTCAGAAACTTGCTTGTGACTTGGAGATAAGTCTTCCAATCTTTCTTGAGCACGAATAGACAAATAGCTAGCTGGATATTGCTTAATAAAAGTGTGGAGTGCAGCAATTGCCTCATCTTTCTTCTGCTGCCCTGTTAATGCAATAATTTTTTGATACTCTAGATCCTCCACTGATGTGGTAAACGTAAAGTAATCGTATTGGTTATCTTTAACCTCAAATTGTTCAACAGCTTCAGTTAACTGTGCATATGCACTTCGGTAATCTCCTTCCTTCGCCGTTTCAAATGCTGCTTGCCGTTTTACTTTAGCCAAGTCCGTATTGTGTTTGTTCGACTTTACTTTATCTATGTGTCGTGCATTTGTTTCTAGGCTTTGAAACTTTAAATTGCGGACTTCCTCATTTTTTAATTTTTGGTTCGATTGTCTAGCCATCATTTTATTTACTGATTGGTCTTCATTACGCGCAAGTTTAGCTATACGAACCCTTTCGTTACTTGGAAGCTTCTTTTCAAGTCTATCAAGAATAGCTTGTGCTGCTTTAGGATCGCGCTGAGGATTGTACATACTCCTAAGTATATCTGCACTAAGAATAGCCGCCTCGATGGCAACCTCAGGCTGTTTTTTATCGTTCATAATTGGTTCTAATTTGCTTACAGCCTCTTTAAACTGATCTTGTGAATATAAAATTTCTGCTAGACGATATTCACTCCAGTTAAATATATAACCGTCCTTCGAAAATTGTTTCTGCAGATCTTCATATTGCTGCTTTAAATCATTAGTGAGTCCAAGACCCATTTGCAAACGAAATTCTTCGTCTATTCGCATCTTCTCGACTTGTTCCAACTTTGTCTCAGACAAAGATTGCGTTGAGTTCTCAGCAAAAGTCTGGTTGTTAGGATTTACCACACCCCATACCAACACCAACACCAACATCACAATAATTTTATTCCATGATCTCATGCAACCGACCCTCCAATAATCTTTTTTAAAACACTGTCCCGATGGTCTGCCTTTGGATGATGCTTTCTGACTTGCTGACAGCAATAAACCGATATAAGATTTTCAAATCACTTCCCACCACCTACACCTTTCTACTTTTTTCTATTTTTTTAAACATAATTCCCATTTTAATATAGTAGGTAAATTATGTATATAGTTGTATTTTGTTGTATTTTGTCGAATTTCGTCTAATTAAATGGTTGCCATCATTCTCCATAATGAGAATACAGTTTCATGATAATTATTATTAACTCAACTTTCGCAGCATGAAATCGGCAGATAAGCCTTGATATAGTTGGGCAAAGCGGCAATCCATTGCTGGAGTTGACACAGAATTAGACTTGAGATCTTCTTTCCGGCTTTTTTGGCGATTTCGTTGATCAATTCAACCAGTTGTTGCAAGGCAACAGCCCAGTCAAGCGTGCCGACTTCATCGCAAAGCAAATAAAACAGTCCTCCAAAAGACCGCTGATCGGTACTTTGTCGATGCTGCCAAGCAAGCAGAATGTAGCGAGAGAAGACAATCGTCGTATGACTGACAAGCAGACATAGGACTGCCCTGAAACTCTTTTTGCAGACGCAGGAGTGACTTGGCGCACTTGAAGAATACTTGTCGGGTAAAGGACTGGCGTGGTGTCGTCAGACCCGTTTCCAGCCCCTCCCCATAAGAACTGCTCGTGAGGTTTTCCCTCAAGCAGCTCACCCTGCAAACTTCTACCTGTCAAGAAAAGCACTTGACAGACTCTTATTTAAGTGCGTCAAAACTAGAGAGCAACAGAGGCGCTTGACAGGTTTCGTTCATATCAAAGTCCTTGACTGTCACTTTTCTATTGAACTATCCTGCCCGTTCGTATTAATGACCCTTCGTCAGTCTATCCTGAAAATATCGCTCTGTAGAACACCTAAAAAAGGCAACAATAAAGTGACCCTCCGGCAAACAAAAAATGGCCAGGGGCATCAGCAATGTATTGTCTGAATAAACGATCAGGAAGCTTCCGTATTCACAGTAATTGATACACCTAATGACTCCAGTTTCTTAATGGAATGCTTGATGATCACGTCCCGTTTTCGTTCCTCGTAGTAGGTTGGACCGAGCTCGATGTAGGGTTGTTTCCGCTTAAGGATATAGTAAACCATAGACAATATACTGTGTGCTACTGCGACCGTCGCTCGATTTGCTCCCCGGCGTACGGCAATTCGGTGATACTGGCTGGATAAATACGTCTCTTTCGTTCTAGCCGCGGCCTTCGCGGCTTCTACAAGCGTACATCGGAGCTTCTTGTTTCCTTTTCGCGTCTTGCCGGACAATCGTTTTCCGGCACTTTCGTTCTGACCCGGACACAGCCCTGCCCAAGAACATAAATGGGCGGCGGAAGGATACTGATCCATATTGGAGCCAATTTCGGCTAGAATAGTCTCTGCTGTTCTTCGTGCCACACCTGTGGATTGTATCGAGCAGTTCCAGGTCTTCCTCAAAAGGGAGCATGCGCTTTTTTACTACTTTCCAACATTCTTTACTACTTTCCGACTTTTTTACATAGGGACACAAGATATTCAATTAGATATACCAGTTCTCTTTCCTCATTCATGTCCTTTCAACCCCGATACATGTTTGTATCCCAACGTTCCTTATAAACCCTTTCCGTATCTTGCGAAGACATTTCTCGCAAATTCTCCTCAAACTGCAGAATGACAGCACTTGCATCAAATGCTTCTGGGTATCCTACTTTATCAAAAGCTTCAATTAATGCACCTATTGCCTGGATAGACGTTAGGGAATTCGAGTATTCATAGAGAAGGTTATCAAAAAATAAGGATGAATTCGAAACTGCAGCCTTCTGAAGAATTTGATCTTTGCTCCTCAGAAAACCAGTTAATGAATCAAGGTAATAGCTTAAAGTATTCTCCATATGCACTTTTTTCAAGTGGGCCTCCAGTAGAGCAATTAATATATCGACTTTCTCCGAATCAGGTAACGCCACCGTGCTTCCACTCCGTTCTGATTCCGATTTTTTAAAGCGATCACGGAGATGCCCGACATAAATAGAATCCGGATCATCCGGGTTGTATTTGCGCTTCACTGCTAGTTCAATCTCATCGATAATTTTTGCAAAATCATGAACGTTAGGTTCAAGACCAAAAGCTCGCTTCATCCCCCTATAATGACGAAGAAAAACGGTCTTCGCTTCTTCACCAGGATAGCCTAATTGTTCCAATTCGTTAATAACTCCTAGGGCATAATGTCTATTCATCATTCGTCGGCTTGTCATTCCGTCATCCTCCGTCATACTCAGTCCTTTAAGATAATTATACCCATTAGTGATCGGTTAGAGACAAAATTTCATGACCATATCATCTATCTGCATGCGCCGCTGCCGAAAGTACCCGCTCCTCGCTCCCCATGAGGGTAGCCGGTCATGCCCAGCGTTCAGGTCATTGCTCTAATTCCAACTTTTCTACATGCCGAGATGGACCAACAATTACTCGTTAGAATGAATTATATAAGGAAGAAACCGACTACCAAGTAAGATAGACGGTTTCAATAGCTAGCATATTTAGTCTCCTTGTATTAATTGAATTTCACCTAAACATCAAATCAATTCAATCAGCAAGAAATTCTTCGTGTAGTGTCTCATCAAGACTTTCAAACTCTGAGCCATCGATAATAAAATGATCTTTAGACTCTTTATTCATCTACTTTCGTTGTTGGGACGACGCGAACATAGGTGCTTTTGCGACACAAACATATGCGCATTAAAAAGCCGACCGCGGTTTCAACAGATTCGCATGAAGTGACCTTTCGGATCAAGAAGTTCAAAGCAGATGTATTCAGTCCAATAGGTTAACGGGAGAACGAAAGATTGAGATGGATCTGCGTTAATTTATTTAGATATAACACATTGTTCTTATATCGATCCCTTAGTGTGTCGGGGCTCAATATATAGTGGGCGTTGCCCCCAACTCCCCAAAGTGTTCCGTCCTGCATGAGAATCAGGGATTGACGATAGCCCGCTTCAACAGACTTGACTGAGGGCAGGTCAGGCACCTTTACAGGTTTTGCAACGCTCCTCCCTAACTTTGAATTGCCGAGTTGACCATATTCATTATCTCCCCACGAATACAGAGCTCCGTCTCGATCCACTGCCATAACATGGTCTTTCCCCGCATCGACCTGAATGATATTCGCAAGTCCTTCTATCTGTTTCGGTTCCGGATCATCGACGTTCCCCATACCGAAGTAGCTTTTGATACCCCATGTCCATACAGTGCCGTCTTGTTTGAGAGCTACTGCAAAATTATTGTGGTTCGAAACAGTAATGATAGCATGCAGGGTACTTAGTTGCTTTAACTCGGATTTTGTCGACTGCGTTTGCCATACTGTGCCGTCTTTTTTAAGTACTACTGTGAAATCATTGCCCGGGCTCACGGATCGAACATCCGTCCACGGGGTTTGATAAGGTTTCTTATAGATGTGCTCACTCAAACTGTACGCTTGCCCCAGCTTCCCGTCTGAATTCGATCCCCATGCGAACACGCGGCCTTCGCCGTCAACCGCGTATATACTGGAGTGATTCATTTCAACAGAAACGATGTCTCGCAGCCCCTCTACTTGTCTAGGAACGATTGTTGTTTCATATTTTGCTTCTCCGTTGCCCCATAAGGCCCCGTTGTTGAAGCCCCAAACCCAAACTGTACCGTCCTTTTTCAACACAATACCAGCATCGCTGTCCAGCCTGGCGTCAACAACACCTTGAAGAATAAGGGTCGGCTTCTCGTAAAACTGTCCCCACGTCCATAAATCCCCTTCAGCGGTCACGATCGCAGCATTGGTTGATATGATGCTCATTTTGTTAATGTAGGTAGGGGAAATAGTCTCGTGCTTCGCCCAAAGTCCTTTGTTTTTCTGTAAGGCATCGGTCTGCAATGGGGTAAGTTCACTATCTAAGCCATCTTTTTGCAACTCCAAACTTTTCGCCGCATATCCGTCTTCAACAAGCTTAGCATTTAAAAAGATGTTATCTTGCAAGTACACATTTACATGCTGGTGCTTGTTACGATCGCGTCCACCGCGAATTTCAATAGACGCCTCCGCACCGTCCGAAAGTAGTGACTTGATATATGCCGTTGCTTCTTGACCGTTATGAATAGGGGAAATACCGGCAAAGCGGACGGTGTCTTCGGTCCCCTCCTCCATCCCGTCTGTGTAGCGTATTTTAAGATACATTCCGTCCAAAACTTGCTCGATACGGACGCCGTGCCTTACGGAATAATTGATGGATACGGTTTGACTGGCTTCATTCCAACCAACCTTCGCTCCCAATGCTTCTGCAATAAAACGAACCGGCAACAAGGTAGACCCGCCGACAATTTGCCCCGGTGTTTCCAGGCGGAGTTCTGTATTATTCTTATGAGCAATCTTCTTTCCGATTATATAGGTGAGTTCGACATCACCAAGCTGAGCTAATACAGTCTGTGTCTCCGGCTCCCATTGAATAGAGGCTCCCATTCCCTCCAAAACACCGCGCATGGGCACCAATACACTGCCGTTTTCCTTCATTGGCGGGTTTTCAAAGCTAAGAAGAGTTCCATTTAATAATACCGATATGGGGCGCGGTATTTCGGAAGCCTTCGCTTTTAGGATAAGGGCCTCTCCAATCAAAAATATCAAAACAAAAATATAGATTCGAGTTTTCATGGGTGGCTCCCTTGAGTTGGATTTGGCAAGAGAAGATATTCTAATATTTCTACGCTACGCTATCCTATTCTTTTCCTTTATTTGCAACGATTCTGCCCGTAAGTGGAGCAAGTTGTCTTGCCTGACTAAAGGATTAAGCGTCCGCGTTATGTGTCGCAGTACGATTATGCGCATAAGTTTGTGTCCTAGCGCCGCGACTTAAACATATGCGCTTTGAACTAAAAAATCCCCATTTTACATTGATCCCAAAGCACCTATGTTTGTGTCGTTAGACAAAAGGTTTAGACTATCCCTCTATTCCGAAAAACTTCTTAAGTTTACAAAACAAGGTGTTTTGTGAAATAGTTCTAATTGAACTATAGTTTCTCGTTAACTGAATCATTTTGAGGAAGTTCAACGAATTCAGCTAAACGATCCTTCTCTCAAAACGATGTCTCTTTCGAGAAGGTGTGGCTTCAAGGCTGCTTCAACAGTGTCATCGCAATCGGTTGTGACATTCGGATATCAAGTATGGTTGGTCCGGGGGGAGCGATGAAACAAGTGTTTCTGGTTCCTTTCATAGATGATGCAAAACGTTTGTGCTGCATGGTTTTAATCTAACATATAAGAGCAGTGCAAATTAAATTCACACTGTTCTTATATGTTAATAGCTCTTCGAATCACGAGTATTCTTTCGAATTTTCAGATAGAATCTCTGCTTGAGTTATAGGCCTTTAAGGCCGCTTCAGCTCTCGCACAGGTAACCCAGAGTTCAGGAACTATTTTACAAAGACATTGTAAATGTGAATAAAGTATCTCGCCTTCATTTCCTTCCAACTTACCAAAAGCTAAATCTGTCAGGCCTTCTCCAATAAATTCTGTCCATTTAATTAGATCTCTATTGCTTGCAGCAGCAACAAGGTAAATCATCAAAGCTTCCTGAATTGACAAAGGAAACTGAGCATCATGCCTGTATCTTCGTACTAGAATTTGTAATTCGTCGGCGAGAATATTACTTCTAGCCGTAGCGGCAACAGAGGCCAATCCATTTAATATAGCTAGAAGCTGTGCTTTATCTTTCACGCAAGCTAGTCTATAGCTGCCAAGTTTTAAAGCTTGTGCAGCCAATTCCGTATGATGTGATTCAACACGGTATAGTAATGCCGAATTCAATAAAGTAATAAATGACGAAGGTCCAACTTTCTCAGCACCTAGCTGCATTTCTATCACCTCCGAAAACTCAGCAGGCAGTAACAGTGTACTACTATCTACACCTTCTAACGGTCCTGGATAATATAGATGGTGAGTCATAACAAGTGAATGAAGACTCCCTGTCATATCGCCAAAAACAAGGTCATGCAGCTCACCTTCATTGATATTCTCTTCGTATTTCTTGGCTGCAATCAGAATACGGCCAAAGAATTCAGCTTTCATTTGTGACGCCGATGCAAGATTAGGGTTCCAACGAGGCTCCAATCTCATATCAGAGAGCGATTGGAAATAGTACTGCTCTGCACGAGTGTTTAACGCCCAATTACAAAAACTTTCAATATCGACCCCAGAATCCACAATTTGACGATGAATTAAAGCTGCCTGTGACAAAGATGCTAACCTTCTATAGAAAGGGGGTTCTGTTGGAAATAAACGAATCCTTGATAACTCACCATCTACAAGAACAAACAATGCCGAGAGTAGCTTGAATCCGCTTCCTGTGCCATCAACCTCATCATCTCGGATTTGTTTGATGAGAGCAATAATAAGTGGTTCGATTTCAGGTCTTTCTGGAAGAATTCGCATGCCGATTTCTATCGCACCTAGCTGTGAAATTCTATCTCCATACCTTTCTAAAAAACGAAAAGCACGAATAAGGTCTTCACTATTCAAGTGTTCAACAACAATTTCAGCCGTTAGTTCAAAATGCAATGACAAATATAGACTTAACAATAGGCCATCATATGCGCTCCACATAGACAATTGCATAAAGTGTTCTCTAACATTACCTTTGGCATATTCTTGAATTGAAGCACTTCCATCATAACTTCCTACTAGCCTCTCAAAATATCTCTTAGAAGGAGGAACAAGAGAAGTTACACTGCACTGTCCATTTGTAAACTCCTTGTTAATTAATCTTGCTTTATAAACCGGTGTATTTTGAAGATCATTGGAATACTCATCTATTTCATCATCATTAAAAGCTCGTTCTATAAGGATATGACGCCACTTATCTCGAACAATAAACGGTAAATTAGCTTCAAAGACCGCCTTATCAAATGAATGCAACCTTATGAGACTATCCTGAGAGAACGCCGCAAAGTCAGGTAAGATTAAATACTGGTTATCATGAGAAATAGCAAGACTTGGTGACCCTCCTGATTTATTTTTTATAATTTCTAGCTTCCATTTCTTATTATCGGTGTCGGTTATCACTACTTCTAATTCACCCAAATAAATTCTTCGAACAGCATCATAGAGCTCGGATCGTTGAACCGAAACATCAGTATCATTAAAGTGAAGAACCGCATCCAAACTTAATCCGTATTCATTACGAAACATCTCATCTTCAAGTAAAGACTTATGTATCATTGGCGACATCAACTTTAATGCAGCAAGTGCTATTATAGACCTATTATAAGGCATATCCTCATTATTTTTCCCATCTGTCAGTTCCGTATCAGCCATCTCAAAAATTTTACTTCTTTGCCACTCTACTATCCAATCATACAGTTCCGGACGCTGTTCTTTAATCGGTAATAATAACCTATCCTCTATCCAACTCCAGTACGCTTCTTTCAGCTCCTGTGGTACGTCAGAAGGAGGTGTGAGTAACATTAGGACAAATGGTCCTTTTCTATTCAAACCAAAACTATCAGAATCTTCTTTCCCAAGAATGTGAGTCCAGCCACAAATGTCAATTTGATCCAATATCCAATTAGAATAGGCTACACTGCTAGAATTATCAGCTTCAACTTTCCATAAGCTCTTTAATACCCGATTGAACACTTGAAGTGTTTCATATAACCATGGTGCTTCTTTCGGGATCTGAAGCCAGTTACTCATCCTAACGCATAGAATGCTCTCCCTGAGCGCTTTAAGTTCAGCTGTCTCGATAACCTTATTATCAATGATAGAAGTTCCAGTAAGATGGGTTGCAAGTTCTTCATCAGTTATTGGAACAAAAAAATATCCAGCTCGGCGGAGCAAGTTCATGGACTCCAATCTTTCATCGGAAGTTATTAATTCTTTGTCGATCAGTACGTCTAAAACGTCCAGCGTTGATATGATCAATGATTGTTCGCTGCCATTATCCATATACCCATTCTGGTTGAGGTATCTATCGTCTGAAATGATTGCATCACAATTGGATGCCAGTGAAATTACATCAATGGTCGGATGTTCATGAATCTCAGGCTTTTCCAGTTCATAATTTTTCCTTTGTCTTCCAACTTTGATCTTCCCTGTTTGGATTCTCGAACGTAAAGCAGACCTTATGTGTTCTATCAATTCTTCTATCTTACCTGAAATGCTTTCATAAGAAATTAATTCATTCACTTCCGTCACCTTTGAGGGGGACGCAATCGCTTTAAAACCTGCTGCTTGCAGCTTTTCTAGTAATCCAAGATGGAGGAAGTGCGAAATTGTCAAATCATCTAAATACAATGTTGCACCATTCGAAATATCTGGTTGATGCGGCCAAGGCTTCTCGTGAAGTTGCAGATAGGCAATTGCTTTCTTTTCTTCCAAAGCAGTAATTTGACCTTTTTGCCGCAACTTAGTAACAATCGAAAGACAACTGCTCATTACAGCCTTATGTTCAATCAAATCGGCTTCTTCTTCCATAAATGAATTAAGCAGATGGACTGGAGACGACCGGACGACAATATGCTGTGTACCTTCGTCTCTAACCTTTTCCGCCTCTGCTATTAACATTGCTAGCTCATCTCCAACTTGCGATGACAATTCACTGTCTGACACAGCACTCTGAACAAAACTTTCAAGAACACCTGTTGCAAACATATCTCGCACTCGGCGCGCGTTCCTTATCCGACTTGGCTGGTGGAATGTGACCTTTTGTTTCTCCTCAAATAGCCATTTAAGAGTTGAATGCGGTAAATAGACCTCATTGAAAGCGTCAAGAACCCCATCCAAAAGATTTAAAAATCCTAATGTAAGCAATGCACTAGCATCTATACCAATAACATTAAAAGGTTTGAAGTATCCCAGTTGCCGCCTGCCACTATACGCGAAAATAGCTCCTCTACGCCTCGGGTCTTTCTCTAACAGGTTTGCATGAGCTGGGAAAAGCATTAGACTAATTAATGATTTGTTAAGTAATTCAGCAGCAAGAAACTGTGGCATTTCGCCATGACCTAGCAACTTCCATGTTTCGGTTGCTTGACGGTTCCACTCAGGACTCCAATTAATTAGTTCGGATATTGTAAACTTTTTAATTGGCCCATCCTCACCGGAAAGTTCAGCTGCTTTTTGAAGCCACCCTGAGACCTCTGGATCATCTTCCCAACCAGCGTTCGTAGCCAAAAAGTACGCAGCTGCTAATACTCCCGCATCTTCTTTACCTTTGGCTGCTGCTTCAAAAACCAATTCCTTAGCATGAAACGATCCCAAATGAAAAGCAAGTTGAGCCGCGGCGATCATCTCTTGTGCATTCCTGCTCTCTTTCTCATGTAATTCGTTAGCAATAAACATAGACAGAGAGTGCCAATCACCCGTAGCAATTCCAAGATTGACCTGTAATGCACGATAATTAGCATTCTTTTGATTATCAGTTATCTTTGCTAATTCGTAGTTAGCTTCTAGTAACAAGCCTTCATGATACAATGACCAGCTATACAATAATTGCAGGTTCTTCGATTGAGTCAATAAGTTTGTATTTGCTTTGATCAGTTCGATAAGTCGTTCAGTATTTTGTGCCTTACTTAAGGCGTTCGCCAATTGCTCCGCGTGACTAACTGAGTGGGTTCTTTCGAATAACATTTCTCCGTACACACACAGATTTATCCAATCCTCTCTGGATTCAAATGAGTCAACTAACACAGCCAAATCACTTAGAGAATTGGTTTTTTTGAATTGTATCTTTCGAGCTTCAATAGGATCAGTTCCTTCAGCCTCCGCTATTACTCTTTTTAGGCGACTTTCCTCAGCCTCAGAAAGTCCTTCTAACAATAGTAAATCCAAACGTTCATTAGCTCTTTCAAGATATCCTGCTCTCGATAACATTTCTATTTCAAGAAAATATATCGACTTTTTATCAAGATGCTTTAATAAATCTTTGGAGTGTCGAGTTATGTAATTTGCAACATCTTCTGGAGTATCCTTTGTAAAGGCAAGAGCAAATCGTGCAATCGCAGCCTCTTGTGTAATTCCACCATGAAGCATAATTTGACGTTCGATCTCTTGCTCGACTGCTATCAGATCCAGTTTTATTCCGAATTGGAGTCCGAGATGAACTAAGCGAAGAGTGGGTTTAGGATGTCGGAGTTTTGCCTCCAAACGCCGTATTCCTTTATCGAAATTCTCAGGATCCCTCAGTTCAAGCCAAAGTGCGTATTCATCGTCTGCAAGTGCAGCACCTAGACAGTTAAGTTGTTGCGCTATATTAGAAGCTTCTATAAAACAATTTTGTGCTAAACGTCGGTAATTGATCGAGGTTGTGTCTGCTGCTAACGGGAAATCAACTGCTTCAAATGGCATCTGGTTGCGCACAAGAGATCTAAACTCAATTGGCACAGTGCTTAAAAGATATATTATTGCCTTTAAATGATAGAGCGCTGGGGCTTCATCTAAATCCCTTTCACTTATCATATGAAGACTGTCCATTGCTTCATCCCATCGGTTAAGCTTAAGTAACTGTGTTAAAAGAAAATACTTACCATCAGAATCTAAATCATTTGCTTTGTATCCAACATTCATAAGCCAAATAATTGCATCTTCTGCACCTTCATGATGAGCGACGATCATAAACGCCGCTGACCGTGAGATTGGTAGCTCGATGCCAGCCAAAGTGCTTAAAGCCGCGGACTTGTCCCCCTTATGTGAAGAGAAGAATGCCTTCGCAATATGAATTTCCGGGATATCACCTAAACTTGCTGCATGTCTAAGATACTCTTCTGCTTTGTCCAGATCCTCAGTATAAAATAAGAAACGTGCGCACCAAGCAAGTGAACGGCACCTAAGCAAATCAGAACCTCCGGAAAGTTCTCCAGCAACAAGCTTTCTAGCAAACACTATAGTAGAGTGGACTCTATTAAATTCTGCAAAAAATCGGGATTTGCGAATAATCTTTAGTTCTTCCTCTATTTTCTGATCAACAAGCACAGTTGGACTCGCTTTTTTTCTTGTTGTTTCTTTGACTTTCACAGTTAATTCTCTATCTAAAAATTCGGAAATCTGTTTCAAATCTTCAGTATCTTTTTCTTTAACGTGTTGCATAATGTCCAGATGATTAATAATATCAGTATCTTTCGAAAAAGAGAAAAGACCGCTTGTATCAAATGTTGTTGTATATTTTTTCTTCCTGATTAGCATTAAAAAAATTAATTTGTCATACTGAGTATAGAGCTTCTTATCATTAAACTTTACTATAGTATCAATTATCTTTGTGCTAGAGTTATCAGAGGTGACTTGTATAGCAATTCTACTAACTGGGTCAGCTAAATCAATTGCCGACATATTCTTTTCAAGGATATTCAAATTTATCAAGTTATAGCCGTACACTAGCTTCAAAAACTCTTTGTAGAAGTCCTCCGCAATAATATTGATATCAAATAGACTAATACAATTTCTAAGTTCAACTTCATGTGCAAGTTTTGCCAATGAACTCGATATTAACTTTAAATAAATCTCTTTATTCATGTTAACAACTCCAATGTAAAATACTTCAAGCGCTCTTATAAGTCTAGCATCTTTTAATTACATGAACAGCTAATTTTTATGAGGAAAAGAAACTTCGTAACTTCCATTTGATTCAACACTTATCATATTTAGACTATTACTCAAACTCATTCATTAATTCTGGACTTTAATAGCAGCAACTGTTCTATTAATTATATCACCAATTTACAAATTCAGGATGTTATAGCAAACAGTAAACGCCCTCACTCTAGACTAAGTTATTAAAAACAGTTAATGTCAAAAAGCCCTTTAAGAGGGCTTTTCGCATTTGAGTAGTATTGTATTGTTGCAAGCCTGTTGATTAACCACTAAATGGTAGAAAAAGAGCCGTCAACCCGGTAAAATGTTTGTACCCCTACAAACGAACCGGAAGGTGACGACTCCATGAAAAAGTCTAACACGATTCTCCCCATTCTTCAAACGCTTCTTACGTCCGAAGAAGTCGAAGCCATCGTCCAGGCGGTCGGATATGTAGATAAGGCGCGAAAATTCACGGTCTATCATTTGCTTCAATATTGTGCGCCGCAGCCAGTGAAGAATGGTCCGGGTATCGTTTCGGTGCAGATCATGCGGCTCACAGCGGTTTGTCTCCCGTCCACTATTCCTGTTTCTCCGGTAAGCAGCCGATGTACCGTTTGCTGTGTTTAAAGAATTGTTTCAATTACTTGTCCGCAAATGTAATCGGGAAACCCGGCGAAAGCTGGCTTTTCCGAAAGAATGGCTGCTCATTGACTCCACGACGATGACGGTAGAGAAAACCCGTTTGCCTTGGGCTCCCTATCACGGAGAGCGGGCTGCGGTCAAACTGCATGTCGCCCTGCGAGCTCAAAACGGACAGCCGCTTGACGTCACGGAAACGATTGGCGCAAGGCACGATGGCCCTGTATGCGAATCCTTGGAAAACCCCGACTTCATTATGGTCATGGACCGCGCTTACGGCAAACTGGAGCGCTTGGATCGCTACAAACAAGACGGACAATCCTTCGTGATCCGGCTTCGTGACAATGTTCATTTCGAAAAACCGTATGCGTTGCGGCGTCAAACCACTGGCGATTTTCCAGTCATTCGGGACATCACGTGCCAACTGGGAACGCCTCAATGTCGATCAAAGCAGCGACACCACGTGGTCGTCTTTCATGACTTTGAAGGTAGAGAAATTCGCGTTGTGACCGATTGATGAGCGTTACCGCGGAACAAATCGCTCTGATCTATAAAGCTCGTTGGCAAATCGGCGTGTCCAGCTAAGGACACAACATCTTGTTGGTGAAAGTCCAACCGGGGAAAAAGACTCAAACCCCGTAGCCTGAGAGGCATCATGAAACGAAAGTAAAGTGATGGAGCCCTCTGACAAACATCCTATAGGGATATCGGCGAAACTCCAGGTTGTAACGTACAGTGAACGCAGACGTAGCCTCGTTACACGCAATTCCGGTGGCTGAGACGGTCGATAACGCGCGAAAGCAGCAAGAACTGATCGAAACGAGTCTGAGACGGCAGTTCTCACCGGCGGGGTATCAGCGGCGACATGGAGGGAAAGGAGTTGTGGAAACTGGAGAAGCCCTCGGTACCCGGTGAAGAAATCTCATCGAGGAGGCCATCCCTATAACCGTGACCGGGAAGTGGGACAGGCAGGTGCCAGGGTGGCGGATCGGGCTGTAGTACTGGCGATCCATGTGCACCATAACACATGGGGAGGGAAGGGCCCGGACCGGTAAACAAATCCGTACGACCAAAGGAGGCAAGGGTGCCATGACAAAACCACCCGTCAGTTTGCAGGAGCTGAGGCGGCGGATATATCGAAAGGCGAAGGCCGAACCTACCCATCGTTTCTGGGGATTATTTACACATATCACCAAGATGACAACCCTTCACGAAGCATATCAACACGCGAAGAAAAACGGAGGTGCCCCAGGCATTGACGGACAAAGCTTCGCAGATGTGGAACGGGAAGGAGTCATCCCGTTTCTGGAAAAGATCCAAACCGAACTCCAAGAGGGAACGTATCGACCGCAAGCTAACCGTAAGGTGGACATCCCGAAAGCGAACGGCAAAATGCGAACGTTGCAAATTCCATGCATACGAGACCGTGTGGTACAAGGGGCACTGAAACTCGTTCTGGAATCGCTATTCGAAGCGGACTTCTGCCCGAATTCATATGGATTTCGTCCGAAACGTTCCCAGCACCAGGCACTAGCCGAAGTAAGGCGAAGTGTACTGCGACGGATGACTATGATCATCGATGTTGATTTATCTCGTTATTTCGATACGATACGGCACTCGATATTGCTGGAGAAAATTGCAAAACGCGTTCAAGACCCTCAAGTCATGCACCTCGTGAAACAAATCATCAAGGTTGCAGGCAAAATTGGTGTACCGCAAGGAGGCCCGTTTTCTCCACTAGCTGCCAATATCTACCTGAACGAGGTCGACTGGACGTTCGATGCCAGAAGGCGATTATGAAGCAGTTAACTACCACCGCTTCGCCGATGATATGCTAATCACCGTAAGCGGTCACTCCAGCAAACGCGGGTGGGCGGAACTTGCCTTACAACGATTGCGTGAACAATTGGAGCCCTTAGGAGTGGAACTCAATCTGGAGAAAACTCGCATGGTCAATGCCCTGAAAGGGGACGCTTTCACATTTTTGGGGTTTGATTTACGTAGAGTTCAGAACCGGAACAATACCGGATATTTCATCCTCATGACACCGAAGAAGAAAGCCCGAGTGGCAGTCAAAACGCGAATCCGCGAAGTCATTCAAAATGGAGGGGCAAAACCAGCTAAAGAGATCGTGAAGCAAATCAATGCGATACTGGCCGGTTGGGTGAACTATTTCCGCGTGGGAAACTCCAGTGATGCATTTAGCGAAATACGCGACTACACGGAGATGAAAATCCGGACTTTGCTAACCAGAAGGAAACGGAGACGAAAAAGTAGCATCGGATGGCGAAGATGGAGTAACGAATACCTTTATGGCGTACTGGGGCTATACTGGGAATGGAAGGTCATCCCCCTCAAAAACGCAGAAGGATTTCGATGAAAGTGTTCACCATATCGATAGGTCCCATAACCCTTTCGACGAAGTTTACTGGGTGAGCTTCTTGAGGGAAAACCTCATGAGCAGTTCTTATGGGGAGGGGCTGGAAATGGGCCTAATGGCGCCGCGCCAGTCCTTTACCCGACAGGTGTTCTTTCTTTGGATCAAGCAACACTTAAACATTCCAACGCTATTTGGTACAACCGAAAACGCCGTCTATGGCCAGCTGTTCTCTGCACTGATCGTATTTGTGCTGCTCAAGTGGCTATTTGATGGGGCAAGACAAGCGTTTCCTCGTCATGCTAATCTCTCTTTTGTCCGATTTGCTCGCTTGCTGCTTTTAGGTGAACTGCCGGTTGAATGGACAATTCGCATAGATCGTCTGGTCAAACTCCATTGCAGATCAAGTTTAGTTACATATTCTGGTTAATCAACAGGCCTGATCTAAAGTTATTCTCGTTCTCTGCTGGCAGCACTTTCACGAGAAAACCTCCGGGCTTCAGCACGCGAGCCTTTTCCTTGAAATCCTCTAATGTATACCGAAATGAGGTTTCATTATACGACTTGTCGAAGCGGCGATCTTAGGCCGAGCGTTTCCTCCAGACTCCGCCTCGCGATGGACACCCTTGCTCTTGGCTAGTGGTTGGCCACAACAAGCCCCCACAGCGGACTTTCACCGCCTAGTTAGTCGCCATGCGTGGCGCACATGCCTGAGGCCGGTTCTTGTTGAACCGGCCTCTTCTAAAGCATCTTGCTCTTTTTCTTTTGCCCTTGCAGGATGGAATTTTTTGTCCTAAGTCTCAACCCACCAAAATCCTAGCTCGTCTTAGTGTAATATTTTCAAGATGTTATCGATTGCTTCCTTTTTTTTGTTAACGAAAATAGACTGAACTTCGCACTTACGATATAAAAACCGGCCACCGACATCAAGCTGAGGACAAAACATAAGACAAATGCCGATTGAAAGCTAAAAACGGAGGAATACCACCCTCCGAGAATCCCGCCTATAATTTTACTAATTCCGAGCAGAACGAGAGAATTTATCATTTGTCCGGTTACCTTCAGCTCTTTGATGACATGGCTATTCACATACTCCGCCAGGCACAGGAGTAACAAAATATAAGTGCCACCGTATATCATGCATATGAACAGAATGGTAGCGGACGACAGCGCATAAGCGTTTAAAATTGCCATCAGGGCAGTGATCATTCCGGAGAAGATCAACGTATTCCGAATTCCGAACCGATCGTAAATCTTTTCGAAAAAGATCATAAACGGAAACTGGCTGAAGGAGCAAATGGCAAGTCCCGTCCCAATCAGCTCCGTGCTGATGCCCTTTTCACTACTGTAAATGGCGAAAAACGACAAGAAAAAATTCAAAGCGATGGATACAATCAAAGCATAAACATAGAGTATGACAAGCGGCCTGTTTTTAAATATTTCCGTCAAACTGACCTTCTTTTGCCGGCTCTGGTGGCTTTCCACCTTAGGAATCCCCATCGATAGAAGAAAGGCCATTAACATGAGCAGGGATGTCACGAGAAAAATACTGTGAATGTTCCGTGCAAACAGCCAGCCGGCCAATACGGACATGGACGCGTACCCGGCCGAACCAATCATACGCACGCTGGCAAAACGGACAACCCCCTTTGACGATAGCTCCAGCGTAATGGCATCGCTCAATGGGATAATCGCTACCTGAAATAAGCTGAAAACGGACATGGCAAGAAGCAGCAACCACACGGTATTCCCCGACCAAGCGATAAGCCACACGCTAAGCGCGGAAAACAGCGTACAGAAGATCAGCACCCGTTTTTTTAACGGGACCGGTCGCTGACGATGCCCCAGAACGGCTGGGCGAACAAGCTGACAATCGCACCTATGGAGGTCAATACACCGATTTCGAAATGTCCGATGCCAATTTTCGTAAAGTAGAGGCTGCTATAAGAGATAAACACCCAACCCATAAACATGAATGCGTAGAACAACGCTAGATTCATACCGATTTTGTTCATGCTGATCTTCACTCCTGAACGAGCGGAGCTGCTTCAGAAGCAACTATGTCAGGTGCAGGACCGTTGTTGTGACGTATGTCATAGCGAGCTTGTCTTCGTGGGCGAAAAGTTTGTGCGTACGGAAGTGGAGTTTATCCCTGCCCGCGTGCAAGCGATTGATATCTACAGAGAAACCCTAGAGTGCCGGACCTGTCGGAAAGAGGACAAGCCTCAGATGAAAAAGGTAACGACGCCAGCGCCGGTCATCCAGCATTCGATGGCCTCCGCTTCCTCTGTGGCATGGGTCATGTACCAGAAGTTTGTGAACAGCATGCCCCTATACCGCCAGGAGAAGGAATGGAAGAGCATCGGCTTTGATCTGTGGCGAACTGGATGATCGCGGCCACGAGAGACTGGCTGAAGCCACTGGTGAATCGACTGTATGAGACAGTTCAACAACATTGTACATAACGCAGAGCCTGTGGATCTTCATGAACCATGGGCTTTTCTGTTTCAATACACCTTCTTGTTTGACGCTTACTATGAAGACGCTCCTTAATAGAAGACAAGAACAGCCCTAATTACTTGGGCTGTTCTTGTTTTGGTTCCAGCTTTTGAACAATAACATTCAATTCAAGAAGGAACGCAGTCCGACTTAAAACATTGTAACTTCAAACCCACTGGTCTTGGCATAATGCATAAGCCGGATGGCATTACTTCCAAACAATGTGGTTTATGTGGCAAAGCATGGTTACACCTTTGGATGTCCACATTGCTCACCTATGGGCTTTCAAGTTATTAGCTGGCAGTTGGTTCTTTAACTAAATTTTTATAAACTCTTCTTAAGTAGTCAATATCGAATAATTCATCCGTCTCTAAGTAAGTGCGATAAATCATTGCGTCTAGTGAATTAATACCTTGAATTTTCTCGAATTCAGTTAGTTTTCTTTTCATGATTCTCTTCGCACCGTCTACATTGTGTCCATACTCTTCAGCATTAGATATCAAATCAAACATTAATGAGGATAGCTTTCTTGGAATTTGAACTTCATACCTCGATAACAATTCCAATCTAGACAAATGATTACTACATACAGTACTTGCTACACCATCATCTACCGTCAACTTAGCTATAACTGATGAATCATAGCACTCTAACTCACATTTTAGTATTAATGTTTTTTCATCAAATTCTTCAAAATATGGATGGAAAATAATCCTGTTTTTTTGGTTGTCTAAGAATGTTGTAGATTTTTTTTCATTGCAATAACTACAGCTGGGTATAAGGTTGTATATATGTACTGCAAATTCAGGGAATAAATCTTTTGGCAAATAATGATCCATACAGTGAATGTCTCCAATGCCGCAATATGCACATTTAGTTTTATAGTGAATATTTTGAGCACTAATAATGTCCTTCTTTAGCTTCTTAACTAACTTTGTATTACCTGTATAACAATGAAGTAATGCTTCTTTTTCTCGATCATTAAAGTTGGTATATGCTACTATTGATTTTAATTCATTTTTATGGGTCTCATATGCATCATAACAGTTTTTCACAACATCATATGTCGTACTATATTTATAGTTATTACTTCCTTGTTGTTTTTCTCCTATTAATATCTCTTTAACACTATGCTTGCTTATGGAGATGTTCTCGTAGACTTGGAATGCATCTGATGCAAGCAGGTTCAGTTTATGAAATGTCATTTTATGTCACTATCCTTGTTATACAAACTTGAAATAAACAACTGTGCCTTAAAACTCAACCTGTCATTGAATAATTGTAGTAACTCCTCTTCACTTTTTACTTTTGACCACTCAATTAGTAAAGATCTATATAGACTTTCATTGTTTAATACATTAAATATATCTGCGGTAATATCAGATATATTAGTCCCAAATGTTTCGATATTAGGTTCATTGAAATCTACTTGACCATCGATAAGTGACATCTTTCTTACATATCTAGATGGTATCTCTTGTAACAATATCGGGGAGTGAGTGCATAAAATGGCATATGATTTAAAATGAGTAAATATCTTGTTATATATTCTCGCCAGGTTTGCAATTGCATTTGGGTGCAAGTACAATTCAGGTTCGTCTAAAAAAATTAATGAGCCGTCTTCAATTTCGCTTAGCAATCTACATAACATTGAAATAAAGATACTTTGTCCAGAACTAAAAGTATCTGTGAAAAATTTCGTATAATCAAAGTCAATATCTAATTTATAGTTTAGTATATTAGAACTATTAATAGATTCGACAAATAGAAAGTTTAGGTTATTCTCCACTATTTTTTTGTATGCCCGTAAATTGATTTCGATTACTTCACTAGCAGTATAAACAGACTCATCTTTTTTATGTAGACCTATGTAAGTATAGTTATTATATTTTGTATGAGATTCAATATCATGAGATTCATGATGGTTATTTATAGAATTATCCTTATTTTGTTTATCATTTGATTTTCCCTTAAAAAACTTATCAAAGACACTAAACGATATCGCGATTACTTTATTATATATAGGTATATTGCTATCTATTTCTTCTTTGTTTCTTGTTGGCATAGAAAATCTATTTTTATTCTCTTCATTCGAACTATCGAATAATGATTGTGCTAATTGATTTAACAATCTTGTTTTTCCGACTCCGTTCTTACCTATTATTGCAATCATTCGATTTGGTAATTCTCTATATTTAGTAAAATCAAAATCGAATCTTGTGTAGTCTTCGTCAACGCCTAACTGGGCTTTAAATCTGAAATAATAATCCCTATCTCGAGTTTCTTTTTCTAAGAAGTACTTAGAGTTTACTTCTGAATATAAATATCTTCCTTCAGACGATCTAAAAAGAGAGTTTTGAATCCCTTCATGGGATATTGTAAATTTATCGTTTTCTTCGATTCCAGTTATAGATATATCTCTAAGTTTTTGTAATATCACCTTTGCTTTGCTAATTCCTAGTACTTCAATAAGATTCTCGTAATACTTTGAATTAAAGCCTAAGGATATGTAATCCGATGATAATTCATCAAAGGAATCTTCTATACAATGTCTTGTTTCGGTCTCTTTATAATGCAAGATTCTAACAAGGCCAATTGTATGGAAGTTGTTGTTTTCCCAACAATCTAAATAGAATGTAGTCTCATATCCATAATCATTCCAATTATCCTTTGTTAGAACTAAGAACTCCCCACCTTTACCAGCTAATGTTTGATTGTTGATTCTTTCATTTCTAAACGTTTGAGTGTAAAATAATGACACTGTTAACTCCCCACCTTTATCTAGATGAACGACTATCATTAGTTTGATCTGAACGTAGATTCGTGTCTTCTTGCAATTTTTGAATTTTCATCACAAAAAAAGCTACATATTATCTTTAGTAGGGGCGGCTTCTAATTTAACTCTTTCTATTACAAAGAATTGTGTAATATCAAACTTCACAGTCCTACCCTTATAATACCCGTCGTAATTTAATTCGAACGTTGTATTATTTTTACTATCAACATAATGCGCAAAATAATTCTGATTATGCTGTTGTATCTTAATAAATCCCTCGAAATTAATCCAATTACTGAGTACGTAATCTGTTAATTTCTCTGTAAGAATCTCAACAGATTCTGGATTCAAATTCTCCTCAAGTATTTGAAATGTTGCGGAGACTACTGCCAGCTTACCATAGCGTAATGCGTTACCATAGTTAGCAATACCAAATTTGTTATTGCTTTGTTGACTGAACGACTTCTGAATTCTCTCTAGCTTCCTGTAACTTAAAAGAGCAAAATACATTTGATCGAAATTATCAATAGTATTTAATACTTCAGTAATTGATTCTTTTTTAAATATTTGCTTTGTGCTCGCTCTTCTTGCTTGCGAAGGGGATTCCGCGATTGAATAGCATAAACGCAATAACAGCTCTCTATCAATTATTTTTGATCTGTCTATGTATTTGTTTGACAGGCCATCAAAGAACTCCCCACGTTTTCTTTCATAAAACAGCCCATATATTTCAAAAAAATATTTTTGAAGCTCTATTTGTATTTTATCATTTGAACGCCTATCTGCATCATCAACTGCTGTTTGTTGATTAGTCGCTTTGGAAATCTCTTCAATTAACGAAAGTATAGACTCTCTTTTATTATCTTGTATATCTGTGAAAGTTATGATTTTCAACATTACTTCTTTTGAAGCAAAAATTTGATCAGCTGACCCCTCACTTAAACACTGCTCATAGACTTTGCTTAGTGTATACGCAGTTTGACCACCGTTAATAATTTGAGGGTTTTTAATATGCAATTGACCTTTATCTTTCTGACCAATTCTTTCATTTAGACTTGTCTCATCGGATAAAATTGTAATACCGTTGTTGAACAATGAAAACTCATTTGTTTTATTCTCTCTTATAGTCCTTGCAATTTCTTTATTGACTGGGTTGGTGGATAGATCTAGGTAACTTCTCGGATTATATTTTAGGATTGAATTTTTGTACCGATGCAATATCTTAGCAATTTCTAAAGTTGGAACAAAAAGAATTGTTATTTCACAATTGCTATGTTTAGTTTTTACAGGATAGCTGATTCTCGACTGTGTAAACTCTTTGTTTGCTAAGTTAATATTAATTAACAAATCAGATTCATTGTAGTAAGTTCCACTCACTACTGGAAACACAAGTTCATCGTAACATTTCTTGAAGTTGAATAACTCACACGCATACCCATCAGTTAATTTTTTTAGTTTTATCGGACTTATCTCTTTGAGATTTGCCATAATAAGGATTTTATAATTGTACCGTGCAATATCATTAATATTTTGCAGTTCAAGAATCATTCTTCTGATTTTTGAGTTGTACTCATTCCCATCCTCACTTTTTGTTTCACCTTCCAATATTCTACCGATATCCATATTCAATATCTCACTTAATTCAATCTCTTTATTATGAAAGTTATTATCCGTTGTTCTGAATTTAGACTGAATAAAGTAAATATTTCTTCTTTCGTGATCTATGTAATATGCATCTATGCCTCCATCGTATGATTCATCTGTTATATAATTTTCTCTTTCCTTAAAATCCAACATACCAAATTTAACCTTCAGGTAGAGATGAATAAACGCACGTGCACGTGCTTGACTAATCTTTTCCCTTTCTTCCGGTAATGGATGATATCTTTTATAGTTTGATGGCGCTTCTAATCTAAGCTGATCCAGAATATTTACTAATATTTCATATTTATTTTTAGTACACTTCTCACTATTGGTATCCATTTATATATCCCCTTCAATTAATAAAATTGGTTTATTAAAATATTCGTTCTGCATTAGTTCTCCACTTATATCTGAATATTATTTATAAAGCGAAAGTAATTCAGGAAGCGTAGTTGATATAACAAGTTTCTTTCTTTCTACATCAGTTGCTCGATGGATTTTATTATGGCAGACAACACATAGTGAAACGATATTGGCTTCAACATTCAGGCAAAATTTAAACTTTGATTGATACTTCATTGGAATCAGATGATGGGCTTCGACGTAGTTTTTGCCTGTCGCCTGAGATAAAAAATGTTTATGATTCGAATCAATTTCACAATGATACCGTGCATGCATTAGCGCATTTTTTGCAGTCAGAATGTTTCGTCCCCATACTTTTTTTTGATTCCCTACTGTAACTTCAAGCGGAAGCCTTGGTTCATCTTTAACTTCCAATAACATCCCATGCTGTATTATCTATAGCTTGCTGATAGCTATCCTCTAGTTCAGACAAGTCATATGTTGCTTTAGAACAAAGGAGCTTCTGGGAAGATAGAAGATTGTTGAATTGCCCTAACTTGCTGCAATCGAGGTTGTGCATCGTTTGGCTAAAACCAGTAAAATCACTCCAAATTTTCTTCATATCATCTTTCTGCAAAGGATCAAGGAGTATACAAATAGAAAATGGATCGAAATAATAAGCGCCTTTATAGCCGCTCTGATCCGGTGCTGGAAATCGCTCGTTTTCGATTAAATAAGCATATGCAATTATACTTGCTTGAAACTGAAACAAAACAAGCGTATCCTTACTTTCTTTCAAACCTTTTTTGTACAAATACCTGGCTGAGGGCAAGTATTTTAGAAAATATCCGTTTTGAACTTCCCACACGCTTTTCCCCTTAAACGATTCGTCATCGCCAGACATGGGAATTGTACGAATGGAGGAAACATTTGATAAATCGATCATATCGCTGTCCGTCCCTTAATATTCTGATTGTGGTCTTTGCGGCAATATTGATAGTTCGAACACCCATAAAACTGCTTGCCAGCACCTGAGACCTTAAGCTCCATATACCCGCCACATTTTGGGCAATAGGTTTGTTTGTCAATTAGACGTACATCATTATATGTTCGTCTACAACTTGGATAATTGCTGCAGCCTAGAAACACTTTTCCTTTTGCATTTTTTCGTTCAACTAAAATTCCTGTTTCACATTTCAGACATTTGGGATTATTCGTAATTGGATTGCTGATCAGCAAAGTATTCACTTGTAATCCGTATTCCTTCATAAGTTCTGTTACGAATACCGACTTATCTTGTTCGGGAGCTAAAATGTAAAGTTCATTTTTTGTGCGTGTCAATGCAACATAAAATAATCGTCTTTCTTCGGCAAAAGCAATTGAATCTGGTGTTGTCAAAACAAACGAAAGCACGAGGTCATCGGATATTCGACTCGGGAATCCAAGTAACTTATTCTCTGCATTGATCAGGATGACATTTTCTGCTTCGAGTCCCTTGGACTTGTGTGCTGTCAAGAAGAATAGTTTTAACTTTGGATACTTGCTGTACTTAACTATCTTACTCTTCTCATCAACTACAAAATCGTCTGCTTCATTAATAAAATTCACATCTCTATTGTTTCTGCCAAGTAGCATGATGTCGTCTTTCAGCCCATACTTTGCAACAATTGTCTCGATAGTATTGCGAAGTACATCAAGTTGGTTTTGTTTATAACCGATAATTTGAATGGGGTTATTTGTTGTTTTCCCAGATTTCAAATCTTTAGAGAGCTGTTTTTTATTCTCCATTACGAATTTCCCAGCGATATTGATAAGTTCTTGTGAGTTTCGATATGTCCGTTCTATTCGTAATAACTCATACTTACCGAAGAACTCCCCAAACTGTGTAAACAGGTCCAGATCGCTACCTGTGAACCGGTAGATAGATTGCCAATCATCTCCCACGCACATCACTTTGGCGCCTGTTTTATCCCGTATAGCTTTAACTAATCGGAAGCGGCTTTTGGAGATGTCCTGGTATTCATCAATTAAGATATATTTGTAGGGAAAATTGCATGAAGGCAAATGGGCGATTTGGGTTGCATGATTAATCATATCGTTAAAATCTATTTTGTTTTCTATAAACAGCTTTTCATTATAATAAGCAAAAATCGGTCTACAAATATTAAAGAATAGTTCGTTACGTATTTTCAAGAAATGGTTGAAATGAATTTCGCGGCGATTCCGCTCCAACAATCGATCGAAATCCTGATCTGTATAGCCACTAGATTTGAATAAATTTAAAAAAGAGCAAATAAGCTTGATAAACTCTATAAATTGATCGTTCTGCTCACGCTGGCAAATAATTTCGTAGAGGTTACGTACATCGATCTTTTTGAACTTTACGCCATGTTTCTCAAGATTTTCAGTTAATTTACTATAAAGAACCCCGTATTTGTTGTAATAGGAATACGATTCGATTAATGTCGTTTTCTTTTCTTTATGAATGTTACGCTTCCAATGTAAGCCGCTTATATATTTCTCTTCTTCTATTCCTTGGAGCCAAGGAACTCTTAATTCTTCGGTGACGCCGAAATGTTCAATGTAAATCTTATACTCAGGCAAATAAAAATCAGGCTTATATTGCCTGAACTCTTTAGTTGCCGTGGGGAATTCGTAATCCTGTTCATACACATATTCAACACCGTTTAGAAAAAGGAAATTGGCAATGAGCGTCTCTTCAATACTCTTCATGGATTCGCCTTTAAGTGTCTGCAGCTTGTCGGTTGCTCGCTGAAGCTTACCTTTTAATGATTCGAAATCCATTCCTTTTTGGGATTCATAGAATTCACCAAGCTTCTCAAATTCTTCGCGATCTTTTGGAATCGTTAAATAAACACCGAAAAAAGTAATGATTTGTTCTAATAAAACAGGATCAGAAGCAATCTCCGACTTAAAATACTCTTGAACATAAGGGTCCATATTTTGTACTATTTCTTTCTTAACATTGGCATGTTTTGCAATGATTTCATTACCAAGTTTATGAAATGTCTTGACGACCACATCGAGATTTAATTTTCCGGAAATACGTTCTTGCATCTCAGCAGCAGCTTTATTCGTGAATGAAATCAATAATATTTCTTCTGGACAAACGTTTCGTTTTTCAACAAGAAATTTAACTTTGCCAGAAATCGTGAGCGTCTTCCCGCTTCCAGCACCGGCTAAAACCAAATTACTATCTTCATCAGTTAAAACAGCTATTCGCTGCTGCTCATCTAAAGATTTGCCATCAATGTTGCTAAAAAGTTGATCGTTCACGATGAGCTCTCTGGAAATGTACTCCTGGTTCCATACCGGAATGAGGCTATTAAAATTGCGAATTGTTTGCAGGTATGTTCGGACCATATCGTTATCAATTTCAGAAGCGTCAACTTCTTTGTAAAATTTATACAACTCAGCATGCGATTGAAGAAAGCGGATTTTAGCCGATTCCGATAAATAGTCGGTTTTTAATACCTCTAAATCGGCAAAGAAATGCTTAATCTTCTCTAGATATTTTTCTTGAGTAAGCTTTAGCGTTTCTAATTGCTGTACGACCAACTGATAAGAATTGAATGCCTCATTTTTAAGGCTGCCATATATTCGATTCAGCTCATCATATTCTGGAACGCTTTTAATCCATTGTTCTAACTTTACGTACCGCTTTAAAAAGCCTTCATTAATTTCAAATGGGGACTGTGCATTTAATATTAGGTGTTGTGATTGATATCTGTTAATAAAAATTTCATGATCCGTGCAAGCCGCATATTTTTCAGTTTGATACTTTATTGAGGAATAGTTGTCGGCATATGATTTTTTCAAATTAGACACAAAAAGAATGATTTCATTTAGAAATTTTTTAGCTTGTGGTTTGAAGTACAGACCTAATAAGTAATAAATTAATCTTCTCATGAGAAACTCCAAGTTTATAAAATGGTAAAGAAATGACTGATTCTTTTAATAATAACAATCCTAGGTAACATTCACCGATTAACCATACAAATATAAATATAAGCTAAGTAAAGAAGCTATTAGCCACGCTTATTTACTTAGCTTATATAACGAAACGTTAAATTCTGCTATAGTTCGAATAATCTTTCTAATTCCACAATTTTATACAGTACATTATCTCGCTCATCTGTGCTTATTTCGTTATTTTGAGTTTTTAGTTTCAATTGATCTCGCAGGATGCTTAGAATTCCCTTAGATGTATAAGAACGATGTAAAGTATCGTAATTGTGAGGATAACCTGTTAATGCAATAGAAATCTCACTAATTTTATCGATTTTCTGCTGCGATAGGCTTGTTCTACCTTCTTCATACTCACTCTGGCTTGAGTAAGGAATTGCTCTTTTGTCTTTCTTCATAATTCTCTCCCCTTGTAATCATAAACCATGAATAATATTTTTATATGGAGTTGGTTATTGAAAAATTGTCTTTTTCTCTAATGCTCTCTATAATCTGCTCCTCTGTAATTACTACTGGTTTTAAATCCTGTCTGCTTCCGCTCACAGATGAATCTCCAATATCAATTAAGTAAGGAACTATCGTAAAACGATTTGTTGATATCATTTTAGGAAAATCATATATAGGACCACCGACTCTAAAAACAATATAATATGCTGTATTTACATGATAATGACTTTTCTCAAAGTTATTTAGATATGAGTGCAACTGAGATATCCCTTGAATAAGCTTCGTCTTACAGTCTTTATTGTAAGCTTTGCCTTCAATTAATATTGGAACATGATTCGACAAGTCCATTAAATCTGTTTGCAGATTCTCAGTCTGTATTTTACTTAAAACTGGAAAACCATTATCGAATAAGTATCTAGCTATCTCTTTTAAAAGAACAGCTTCCTTGCCCTCGTGATAATTTCCATTTTCAAACAATATCCCCCGCAATCTATCCTTGTCATACCACATACATCTTGTTTTAAATTTACCAACTACTTGTTCTATTAATAAATTCTCTGAAATTAATAATTTTAATTTATGCAGTACTTGAAACATCCTTTGGCGAATTTTTTCAACTAATTCATTGTAATTGGATTCGCCCTTTAGGTATTCCGCTTCGAATAAGGCTTTATTAAGAATATTTCTATCTCTTTTTGTGAAGATAAAATAATCAAAATCATCCTCTGAACTTTGAAATAATTGGTAGTCGCTGGAAGGACTCATGAATTTAACAAACCCTTCAAGAAATATGAATGCTACTCCAATCGAATTTTTAGTATACGTCAAATATCTTTTAAACTCTCTTCTCCGAGAAGCTTTATATTTTGTTAAATTATCAATAAAGCCATCTATATCATTTGTAAACAAAGCATTCAATTCAGACTTTTGGCGATACCAGTTAAATTGACTAATTAGTATTTCTATTGCTTCGCTTAATAAGTCTTTTTCCTGCAAATGATCATTAAATAGTCTTTTGTTATTAACTTGAGTGTTGCAAAAATCTCGCTGTCGAACTGACTAAATTAAAGTCAAGAAATTAGAACCATCGTCGAACAAGAGAATAAAAGAAGGACATCGAACCTTATTCGAGAAATTGTCGTTTACCACAACCACAATTTCCAATATAAAGGAGATGTCCCAATCTAATGGTATCCCTCTACCTGCCTATCGTCAAGTTTATTTTGGCTCTGAAATTGGAGTTTTCCAAACCGCAACTCGGTCATCTGTTTACCCTCGTTCATGGCATCATTCTCTGTGCCGGACGGAAAAATATCACACAAATTCAACCGCAAGGAGCAACCGTCATCTGAGCAGCACAACGAATTTCCTGAATCATTCTTCCTGGTGCGTCAATCGGATGCAACGCCGACGGATGCAGATGGTTATGAATCAAATTCATGCCAAACAGGCTAAAAACGGAGAAGGGCGGAAACTCGTATTTCTAATCGTCGACGATACGTGCTGCAAGAAAGACAGGTCAACTAAGAAAATGGAAGCACTCAGCTTCCAATATTCTCATGAAGCCGGAAAGTCTGTTTGGTGCCATTGTCTGGTTACCGCTCACGTAGTCGCACATGGCTGCTCCTATGCCTGGGATTATCGCCCTTATTATCAAGAGGCGTATTGCCAGCAGCAGCGACTTCCTTTTAAGAGTAAAAATGACTTGGCGTTAGAGATGATCGAGGTTTTTCCTGCCCAAGATGACGAGCGTGTCTATGTCCTCATGGATAGCTGGTACACCAGCGAAAAAGTCATTAACGCCTGCAACCGTAAAGGATTTCATGTCATTGCCGCAGTAAAAACCAATCGCCGGATTCGTCCGGCAGGGATATCGATTCCGATAGATGATTTCGCAATGCAGTATATCCGAAAGTCTGACCTCCACTCCGTTACGGTGGATGGTCAGGGGAAGTACTGGGTATACCCTTACGAGGGGGCCGTCAGCGAAATCGAAAACGTCAAGCTGCTGCTATCCTGGAAGGACGTGTATACCGCTTCGAGCAAACCGCAGGTTTGTCTCATGTGTACGGATCTGTCTTTGGATCTCGTTACGATTCAGAGATACTATCACGTACGCTGGAACATCGAGACGGGATACCGGAACTTTAAGGAGTTGCTGGGCTTTGACCAATACCAGTTGCTTTCGTTTACAGGCATTGAGCGATTTTGGGCTATCCAGTTCTTGACGCAAAACTTTCTGGAGTTCCAGCGACAGGAATGGCTGGAGCAGCAAGCCGAGTTGACGCTTGGTGATGTCGTGCGCCGCATTCGGGAAGAGTATTTGGGGCAGATCATCGTTTATGTGTATCAGCAGGCCCTAGAGAAGAAACCTCTTTTTGACATTCTTCAGCAACTCAAGCTGTCTGCCTAAAATCCAAGTGGCCGTTTACACTACAGGTCTGCCCTTTTGACCTTGTTCACGTGAAATTCGCAAGACTCAAGTTATTAAGTAAATTATCGAATCTTACGAATGATTCATCATAATTAGCACCCTTATTTTTGTCAAAAGCATCCATATTTCTATCAAATCCATACAAATGATTCTCAATGAATTCTTCTTTTGACGATATCTCTGTTGAAAAAGCCCATGGTAAATTCATGGTATTATAGTAATTTTTATGAAGAGCATACAAATAATCTATTGTTTTATTTTTTAAAATTTCAAGTTCGTTAATTCGTTCTTTTCTCGTTGAATGAAATTTAGACTGAGCGTCTCTTAATTTATTTAATTCTTTAACAATGCATTGCTTAGTCACCGTGTTTTGTAATAAAAATTGATACACTGAAACAACTTCAAATAATAAGTCTTCCCCCTGTAAATTTTTCAAGTACTCTTCTATGCTTTCAATCTGTTCTGTTAAACTTTTTATATCATTCATGATTTTGACTCCAAAAGTTTTATTTCATAAGAAAGTTTTTTTTCAATCACTTAATTCAAAATAAATGCAAAAAAATCCTATACTTTATTTGCTAAGGAGTAGAACCATAAGTTGTCTGTTTAACTGTCGAATTAGTTGAAGGCTTAACTGATGAAAATATTTATCCGGTGTACCTATCCCGGCTGCAATCAAAATAGCCATAAACAACACTAACCAGAAGGTCAGACGTTTGTATCTTTTCAAATAAAATTCCACACCTGACATAGACGGGTCGATGTAAGTCTTTTTTATATCAGCTAGATCTTTCTCATCCAGCACCACAAACTCCGATGCATAATCATCGAAAAGTGTAGTAATATCATTTGATTTTTTGCGTACGTAATTGCTGTTAATGAAATATGAGATGATGAAATAGAGGCAGTGAAACGCTAAGGCAAGTAGCAAAAACCATCTTTCGCCGCGCGATAGCCCCAGTGCCCCAGAAAATACCGCTGTGATAATCCCATTTTCATTAATCGATTGAATGTTGTTGGTTTAGATTGTGTCAAATCTAAGCCATGTGTGATGAGTCGCTTCAATGAAATATTTGACAAGATGAAATCCATCTTTTCATCTAAAAAGTAAAAATATACTACTAATATACCATATTTAGATAGAAAAATATAGAAAAAAATAGGACCTGATTCTCATCAGTCCTATTTCAAATTTGATTACATCGAATCAATACCGATTTTCATGTTTGAAAATCTACCTTTAAAATCACAAACAGCATCCCAAGTTCCTTCTGCATTATTTAACTCTTCATCATAGGGCAGTTTTGGGTTCAGATACGCAAATAAAATTTGATTTGCAAGTTCTTCATCGCATTGTATTGGTGAATATTGAATGGCTGCTCTTTGTTTTAAATTTTCATCAATGATAACATCACAAGTTATGACTAACTGAGCCTGTACTCTCCGTGCATTCAAATGGATCCCCCCCACTCCTACTCACTTATTAGATATGTATTCCTGTCACTAAATTCTTAACCCTTTTTTTTACCCGCACTAATCAGCAATAGATCCTAAGTATGTGTTATTACACTTTATACATTGATAAAACATGAGATGACTCTTCGTCGATCCTCCGCATTCAAAGATGGGATTGTCATTAAGATCCGTGTTCAATGTGACTTTTGACGTTGCCGCGCTGCGATTAATTCTTTGATATTTCATCGAAATTCGCTCCTTGGTTTTATTCTTGCTTCTATTTTCGCCAAGAATTAATCGTTCCAAAAGCCCTAATTAAATAAATCAAGCTTCTTTTTCATAAAATAGCCTCTGGATCCCAGACACAGCTAGTACGCAATTTTGCAGAAGTTCGCTTGTCACATCGGCCAAAAATGCTGAGCACCGAACACAATGGTTCCCAGTACAAACGTAAATAGCAACTCACCGATAACAAATATCGCTGAACTGTTTTGTTTTTTCTTGCTTATTCTATTAGTCATCTAATAGAACTCCGTTTCCTAGTGAAATTGCTTTCTTATAATAATAAGAGGCCATTGCAATATCGAACGCAGCCATCCCCATGGGATTAAAATAAATAGGATCATCTGCTGCAAACCAACATTTTTCTGTCTCACATACCATGTCTACAATTGATTTGGTCTGATCCTTGGTTAGTCCCCTCTCCCTTGCTAAGACCTCAATATCTGTATTCTCCCTGCATACCTCATCCCAATTGTCCACGATGATAGATTTGGTGTAATTAAGGATGTCTGGTGTATAATCTCTGAGCGACACGTTGAGCAATAAGGAGCCTGGTTTGGGTGGTGTATTAATGTATCGCTGCTTCGAGCCCGTGCAAGTGATGACAATGTCCGAGGCATCATATGCCTCAGACCAATTTGCCGCGATCGTGACTTTATGTTTTATCGTAATAGGCAGGTCATTGGCTTTTATACCGGCAATATCGTTAATGATGAATTTACTTATCTTGTCGCCAAACTGGTCCTCGAGCATCTGCAAATGAAGTTGGCCTATTGGCCCAAAACCGATAATGCCTACGACAACATCCTGAAAGTTACGTATTTTCTCATAATATTGAACAACAAGCCCGGATACGGCAGCAGTACGAATTCCGCTAATCAGTGCCGAATTGATAGTGGCTATCGCTTTTCCTGTTGATGCATCGTTCAAAATCGTAACCGAGTGGGCTCGCTGCATGCCTATTTTTACATTACCCGGAAAACTGGCAATCCATTTAATACCGGCAGCAAATAAATGGCCCCCTACAAAGGCAGGCATAGCAATTAAGCGGTTGGCTAAATCATGAAAACGTAAATAAGGTTTAACAGGCTGGTTGTAATTGTTGGCATGAAATAATCGTACGGTATCTTCGATAACACGTACCGATTCGGACCAGTCTACCCCACACTTCAACAAATCGGATGTATTCAAATACAACATAGCATCGCTCGACCTCCGCTTTTTTCTTCAGACATTTATCAAAGCATCGTTATGGCAGTTTCCTGTGACTGTAACCAAGCAAACCATTCTAAGTTGTATATAGTATCTAAGTAGGGCGTTCCGCTATCTGCACACAAAAAAACGACATTAGGCTTGACGCCCATGTCAATTGCATCAAAATAGTGTTGGATTGCATAATATACACTCCCGGTAGATCCACCTACGAATAAACCGTGGCGCTCAAACATTTCATGACAAGAGATTGCCGCATCGACCTCCGATACGTGAACCACCTCATCAATGCTAGCTTCACTAAGTATGCTCGGCTTAATACTTGAACCTATACCCGGGATATATCGTTTTCGAGGTACTTGATTAAAGATAACCGATCCTACAGTATCAATACCGACAATTTTGATATCAGAAAACTTCTCTCTCAGTATTTTCGAAAGCCCCGTTATTGTACCTCCAGAACCGACACCGATGAAAGCGTAGTCAAGCTTATTGAAAGAGCTATTCAACTCTTGGCCTAATCCGTAATAGTAAGCACGAAAACAATCATGATTGCCGTATTGATTAGGCCAGTAGCTGTCGCTTATCTTACTTTGTAATTGCTTAACCATTTGAATACGGTTTAACAGATACCCTCCCGTTTCATCGCGATCTATTACTTTTTCAACATCATAGGCCATATGCCTCAAAAGTTTTTCCGTTGTGGAAGATACGTTAGGGTCAATCACAGCAATAAATTTAATACCAATCATTTTACAAATGGTTGCAATTGCGATGGCGAAATTTCCTGAAGAAGATTCGATTATTACTGTATTTTCAATAATTTCCCCTCTCTTTATTGCCTCTAAAAGCACGTATATGGCAGGTCTGACTTTAATGCTACCAGTTAAGTTCAAAAACTCCAGCTTGCAAAATAAATTGATATGCATATGATCTAGCTGGATTAAAGGAGTCTGACCTACCTTATCGGCCAAATCCATTAGCTTATTCAACGTTCGATTTTGCCATATTAATTGTCTAGTCAACATCCTCGTCGACCTCCAATAGTCATTTGCGTCAACCTTTGCGTTCTATCTCATTTTATCTCGTTATAATCGAGTAGTTTCTGAATAAACATGGACATGACCGGCTTTAACTCTTCCATCACAGCCGCTACATCGGATGGCTTCATACGTCTGTTTCTATAAACACTTGCTACAAAATCATTTACCAAGCGGCTTGAAATCGTAATAATCTTGTCTCCTAATTGATAAAGTTCTTCGTCATCAGAAGGAGTGTACCAATCAAGCAAAGTCTGTACCCAAAGCTCCTTGCCTCCGAGGTTTACATATATTTCGTTCAGCAGTGTTTTAAATTGACTTGCCTCAAGGTCAGCCTGTTCAACCAGAGCATATATGTTATCGAGTTCTCTCCCCATATGTTGCTTTCGTCGAAGTGACGACAACAAACGATTGAATTGTTTCACATGGTTAAAACGAAGCGGTGATTCATCGTCCGGCAACCGCTCCAGTGTCAAAATGCATCTGGCATCTTTCGGCAGGAAACCGTAGATGTCTTCAATCGTTTGATACGTAGTGGTGAACTGTTCATACGAAACCTTCTGATTGTTCATACGTGCCAGATGATTATGATTAATCATCGTGTATAGCTGTTTATCCGCATCGTACCCGGTTAGGATCGTCAAGTGGTCCGTATGTTCCTTCATATAAAATGGTGTGTAGAATGTATAATACTCATCGAATGAAACCATCACGGGTACTTCATTATCCAGATGACTCGTAATCATCCGGTGCAGATTCTCTAAACCTTCAACCTTCTCAACATGAACACGGTACCCGAATTGTTTGAGCAGTTCGTTGTCCGAAGGATACCCGCGCAATTTCTCTTGATTGTTATAATCGAACAATGATCCTTCATCCTGCAGATCAAACCCACGTTTCATCCCGAGCAATAGTTTAAAATGTTGGATCAACGATACATCATCGGCTGTCATCATAAGGGCCAATCCCCTGTCATAACAGTCAAATTGCCGCCATGACAGCTTGTTTACAAAATCATATTCCCCTTGTTTTTTCGATACTTTCCGTCCTGTGCCTTCTTTCTTTATCGTGGTTTGGGCTAGGGGGACTGCTGGCTGTTGAGCTTTTCTTACCTGCTCGGTGCTCTGGTCTCCCTCGGTTTGCTCACCCGCGGCAAGAAATTGTGCAAGGTCTGCTACCGTTAAATAGTTAAAGATATCAGTGACGTCAACCTCTTGATTCATATGATGTCCAATATGACTCGACAGCCTGACCGCTATAATCGAGTCTCCACCTAAATCGTAGAAATTGTCGTAGATGTTAAGTACCTCGACACCTAAAACATCACCCCAAATATCAGCCATCTTCCGTTCCGTAGTCGTATACTCCTCTTCTTTCTTACCAAGCACTCGTACACGCTTAAGCTGTGTACCGATAGCGTGATCTTGACGAGCTGTCTCATAAGCTCGCTTATCGACTTCTATTTGAATGGTTTCGGCAAGCATAATTGGAAAATTTTCCTTTATGGTTCGAATGCGGTCATAATTTAATTCTCCAACGATAACCTGTCCTCGGGGCGCCATTAAGTGCTGCCTAAATGCGTGCAGTGCAACTGCAGTAGGTAGGGGTTTAAATATAGAGTCCTCTGACACTGCACCAAAATCGACTGCCATGCCCGTTTCCTTCCATGCACTCCACGCGATTGCAAGCGTAGGCTTACCTTTCATAGTTCTGGCTTGCGCGAATGCATCAAGGTAGGCATTTGCCGCCGCATAATCGCCTTGACCAACCCCTCCAATCCAGCCGGTTATCGATGTAAATACAATAAAGAAATCAAGCTTGTCATCTTCGGTGTGATGGTCTAGAACAGTCGCGCCGCGCACTTTTGGCAGTAGCACTTCGGTAAATACAGACTCCTGCTTCCTAAATAAGAAACCGTCTCCTGCAACACCAGCAGCGTGAATAATGCCAAGGATGCCACCGAACCGTTTGCGCAACTCAGAAAATAATGACTCTATCGCAGTGGAGTCAGCTACGTTAGCTTCACAGCAAATTAGAGTAGCTCCTGCAGCCCCAAGATTACGGATCTTCTGAACACGAGATGTCAGCTTAGCGTCATGTGACGATACGATAATATCATCCCATTCATCTTTAGGGGGTAATGCGGTCCTGCCGATCAATGCTATGGTTACTTTCGGATTCATTTTCACAAGACAGGAGGCGATTTCAAGTCCGATTCCTCCTAGCCCGCCTGTGATGATATACACACCCTGGTCCTTAATGGACACCTCCTTCACTTCAGAAACTGCATCGAAACGGTTTAGCTCCATTACATAACGGCTGCCATTGCGATAGGCAACAGGAGATTGCTCATTCAATACAGACTCTTGGCTTATTGTCTCTAATAAATCAACGTTTCCATCGACATCTATGCATATACAGCGCACCGTCCTATGCTCTTGATCAATGACATTTGCCAGTGATAATAGTGCACTGTTCCTCGGCACGACAACCCCGTCCTGAGCAGAAACTTGGTATGCACCTTCTGTAACAACACACAACGTAAGCCGGTCATGCAGCTTCTCTCTCAGTAAGGCGCGGAACAACCGAAATAAATCCGTTATTATCTCTTCATCCCCATTGTTCCATTCATCGGGAGCCTTGAATATGACGGTCTGAATATGGTTGCCTCGTAATCCAGACACCAGGACATCGAATGATTCCTGATCCTGCTTTCCATTCATAACAAGATCAAAGACGCGCTGACTTGCGTTTCTCTTACGCTGAAGATTCAAGTAGTCCCCCTTGTAACGGAACACAGCGATAGCATCTTGGAATAAACCAACCGCATCATGTGATTGAACATCTTGTTTCCAAGTCTGCCGCCATGTTAAGTTAGCGGAAACATCCGATTGATCCAGAAGACGTTGAACTGAACGTTCGTTCACCCGTTGGACGACATATTCATCAATACGAGCGAGTAGCTTTCCGCCAAGATCCATGATATGTAAATCAAATTTTACAATTTCGCCTTTCGTGGCGGAATCATCGTTTTTTGTACAAACACAATAGATTTCACTGGGAAGCGCGTGATAAACCGATACATTTTTATAAGAGAATGGAAGATACGGCTCGTTACCTAACAAACCACAATACAGCATGCTTCCTACAGCGCTATCCAGCAGTCCAGGATGAAGATAGTAGTGCTGCAGCCCTTCGGTTTCGGATAGCTCCAAGTGGCATAATACCGTATGGTCATTGACCCAAACCTTCTTCAAATTTTTAAAGCGTGGTCCATAATTCTGATCAATATTGCCATAATAGATGTTCTTTGCTTCGAGCACACTGCTGGCTTCCTGTTGCAAACTACTATATTCAAAGGTTTCAGCAGAAATCGGGAGGTTGTCGAACCCGAGCTTACCCTGTGCGTGTTCCCGCCAATTGTGATCACCTTCCCGCTTGCTGATCACTTTGAAGTGGATAAGTTCTCCTTCCCTGCGAATGATGCTCTGCACTTTACGAAATTCGTTTTCTGCCAAAATGATTGGTTCCAGAAACACGAAATCAAACAGTTGGGTAACCGGTATCCTTCTATAAGCTTGGCCTACTTGCAGCGCTATCTCAATATATGTCGTGCATGGAATGACGTATTGGCCGAACAGCTTGTGTTCAGCTAATATCCAGCTGTCAGTGCTGAAATTCGAAATGAATAATGATTGATCGATAGTGTCCCACACGTTTGCATGTAAAAGCGGGTGGGCTAACCGTTCGCCGTAGCCGATTACTTCTGCTTCCGATGATCGCTTTTCGATGCTTCGGATTCCGTTCACGTCTGGCCAGCACCGCTTGCGCTCGAACGGATATACCGGCAAATGTACCCGTTTGTTCGATTGGAACTGATAAAGCCTCTTCCAACGAACATCCGCACCTTGCGCATATACGTTTGCGAGTTCACGGAGGTCGTCTATAGACGATAAACGGATAAGCTGCTGCACCAAACGCTCTGCACGCTGGTTGAGATCGGCACTTTCGGCAGCGAAAGATATCTTCCCTACGGCTCCTGATTTCCTGGTTGATGATGGTTTATGCCATCCGTAAAAAAAATCAGGATGGACAATCGTTTCAAGATCACTCTCGTATGCCGTGTCAATTTTTGTAATCAAATCATCTATGCCTTCACATACAATGGATAATCTATGACTGTGATGACCTCGGCCAACATTGGCTGTATAACAGATGTTATGCAAATCAGCGAGTTGCACACCTTTTGAAGCGAACCATGACTTATAACGCTTGAGCAAGTTTTTTACGCTGTCAGCAGTTATGCCTGACAAGGTAAGAATACCGTTAGCAAAGGAAGATTCTTTCGGTTGTTTCTCTTCTATTGGTACAGGTGCCTCCTCTAACACGAGATGCACGTTAGTACCACTTAAACCGAAAGAACTGATTCCTGCACGTCGGACGACACTACCCACTTCCCAATGAGCCAGCGTATCATTTACATATACCGGCGAAGTCTCAAAGTGAATATTTCGATTGGGGCTTTTGAAATGCAGATGCGGTGGCAGCTGTTTATTCTTCATCGATAAAAGGACTTTTATCATACCAGCAATACCGGCGACATGGTCGGTATGCCCAATGTTTGATTTCACGGAACCGATCGCACAAAACTGAAGACGGTCCGTGTATTGACGAAAAGCTCGTTCCAACCCGTCTATTTCCACCGGGTCACCTAATTTCGTACCCGTTCCGTGGGCCTCCACGTAGCTGATGGTTTCTGGATCGATCCGGGCATCTTTCCAAGCTTGCACAATGACCTCTTGTTGCGCGATAGAATTTGGAGCCGTCAAGCCTGCGGAGGCGCCATCCTGATTCGCCGCGCTTCCTTTGATAACGCCATAGATTAGATCCCCGTCCGCAATAGCCTGTTCGAGAGGTTTTAAAAGTACAGTGCCGACACCCTCGCCCATACCGGTTCCATCTGAACGATGATCGAACGATTTCGTTTTACCATCTGACGAGAGGATACCAAGTTCATTGCTACCATCATCTAACGTCATTAAGATAATCTTTACACCACCAGCAAGCGCCATATCACACTCCCGCCTTCGAATAGACTGACATGCCAAATGTACAGCCATTAAAGAGGAGGAGCAAGCGGTGTCTACGAGCATGCTTGGGCCTTTAAGGTTCAATAAATATGAAATGCGGGAAGCAATGACGGATTTGATATTGCCCACCGTAGAAGACGGCACCAGTTCCGGATCAATTTCCTTTATCATCCGCTTATATTCTTCGCCGAAATCGTTGCTGAAACCGACGAAAACGCCAGTTCGGCTTCCCGAGATACAGTCACCTCCATAGCCTGCATCCTCAATGGCTTCCCAGCAGGTTTCCAGAAACAGCCGCTGGTTAGGATCCATTAGCCCAGCCTCTTTCGGTGATAATCGAAACAATGCCGGATCAAATTTATCGATCTCATCTAAATAGGCCGCTTTGCGAAATCGCATCTTTTCATGGTTTATACCGTTTTTTCGAAGTAGGGGCAACAGGTCCTTCTGCCTGTCGATAGGCAAATCTCTGATGCAGTCTTCTCCGTTTTTCAGACTATTCCAAAATTGTACCGGACTATTCGCATCGCCAAACCGACATGCCATGCCGATCACAGCGATGTTTCCGCTCCCCGCATTGTCCCGGTCTTCTGCCTGAGAAGATGTATGGCTGCTATTCAGCCTAAACCGATCCAGTCCCAGATACTTACTCACGTTTTATCCTCCTCATGTTCTACTCTATTACGTGTGTAGGGTAACGGTTCGCTACAATATAGGATTCCGATGTCCAGTCTCTAGAAACAGCTGATTATAACGCATTTCTTGTTCCTCCATCGGCGCTTGTTTCGCACGCATTATGCTCATGAGTAGTGAATAAGCAGTGTACACTTCCGTTGCTGTGGCCTGTACTTGCCCGCTCTCCAAACTTGCCCGCAATGCAAGTAGTTCCGCGTACGGCTCCGACACGCCGCGCTTATATTCACCGGCTTGTGGGTTGCGATTTTTGGTGCAAACAATGACCGCGAGAGCCCTGTCCACTAAGTGTGTAACCGATAATTGCAACCGTTCCTTCTCAGCTGCGATCCCTATAGTCACACTATCTATATCTTCCGACTTATCGAATCCGTATACATGGAACGGCATGTTACGCGCTAGGCTTTTCAACACGTTGCGCGGACCGATCTCGATAGCCGATGCTGCATATGCAGCAATATAATCCATGACCGCTTGCCAATGAACCGGCTGTATTAGTTGGTTCGCCAACTGCTCTACTATCTCGTCAGCTCCTGTATAAAGCCGGCCTGTCGCACTCGATAGTACCGGCCACTTCGGATCACAATATTGGAATTGACCAAGCACCTCACGCATGCGGTTTACTACAGGCTGCATAAGTGGCGAGTGAAAGGGTGCACTGACGTGAAGGGCGACTACCGGGGTCGCTCCTAGCTGCAAGCAGGCCTCCCCTACCTTCCGCACCTCTTCCGCGTGACCCGAAATAACGATCTGATGCGCCGCATTATAATTCGCAATAACAACGACCCGGCCGTCTTGGGAATACTCACTGCACAATCTTTCGATAACATTGGCCTCCAAACCGATGACAGCCAACATAGCGCCTTCATCTTCTGCAACGGCCTGCTGCATGAGTTGCCCTCTGTTTCGAACGATTCGTAGTGCATCTGCATAACGAATGGCCCCCGAACAAGCGAGGGCCGTTATTTCTCCTAAGCTATGACCCGCAGCGAGTGCAGGCTCGATATCAAATTCTTGTTGAAACACACGAAACGCGGCCATACTAACTGTAAGAATAGCCGGCTGGGCAAATTCTGTCATAGAGAGCTGTGCCATATCACCGGAAAAGCACATCTCTTTTAACGAATACCCTAACGCATCCTCCGCTTCTTCGAATGCTTCGCGAGCAACGGTGAAGCGATCGTAAAAGGTTCGTCCCATTCCCACATATTGAGATCCTTGCCCGGGAAATAACAACGTCAAGTTGTCCATCTATGTCTACCTCCCTACACTATATAACGTACTCGTTAAGCAACATCGTCAAGAGCCGCTCAAAGTCGTCAAGTAAATTCCTTACGCTGTCTTGATGCAAGAAGGAACCGTTACATGTGGTTCGGAAAAAGATACCATCTTGCGTAGCTTCTACGGTGTGGACAAGATCATGCTCTGTGTCATATACATGCAAATCGTTCGACAGCTCGCTGAACAGGGGGATCATCTCATTCGCTTGTCGGTGCTCCCACTTTTGCCTCCGCCAGAACGAATCCTCCCATTGGTTTGTGATCGCAAATTGCCGCTTTTGATGGACGTGAAGAAACATCTCCGAGAAATTGGCACATCGAATCAGCTCAATGCGAAGCGGAAGAACTGTCGAACCTTGGGCACCTTTTACCGCTTGCTCCAAATAAATATCCTGACTTCCCGTAATTTGTGACAATAAGTAAACGTAGAGGGCAAGCAAAATATCCGTAGCTTCAACTGACTCTTGCTCCGCCGCGCGCTGCAAGTTGGCATACCGCTCACCTTGAATTGGGAAATTCATCCTTATCCATTCTTGTCTAACCTGACGATCCTGTCTAATATACTCACGCGGCAGCCGAAGGAGTACCCCTTCCATCTCTTGCAGCCAATAATCGGTATCGTTTTCCGCAAAGCCGACATTCGATTCCGGTAACTGTTCCTCAATAAAATGGGCAAGTGCCGAAATCGTCGGGTACGCGAATAAATCCGCAATTCGAACCGTACCGGGATACAAAGCTTCC
This sequence comes from Paenibacillus sp. sgz302190, assembly GCF_059820445.1. Taxonomy (NCBI): domain Bacteria; kingdom Bacillati; phylum Bacillota; class Bacilli; order Caryophanales; family Paenibacillaceae; genus Paenibacillus; species Paenibacillus sp. sgz302190. The sequence continues at coordinate 102,563 of NZ_JBZYAO010000020.1, read as the reverse complement.
AGCTTCCCATGTACTTGGACGATGGCAAGTGAGTTACCACCTATCTCAAAGAAGTTATGGTCGACACCGTGCTCGTCCATATGCAGAAGCTCACGCCATATGTACCACAACTGCTGTTCGATCGGCGAATGCGGGTTCGTACATTCCGTTGCAACTGGTGCCGAGATGCTGATCTTAGATTCCGGGAGCGCTCGCCGATCCAGCTTGCCGTTTGGCGTCAATGGCCAGCGCTCCATATAGATGTACGAGAGCGGTACCATATACTCAGGCAGAGTCTGACGCAGTTGCAACTGCAGTTGTTTGGGCTCCATTTCTGCCTCGCCTACGTAGTAAGCTGTCAGAAAAGGATTCGCGGTTTTTTCCCCCGCTAATGTAACGACCGCCTCTCTAATGCTGGCATGTTTACAAAGCGACTGCTCAATCTCACCTAACTCAATTCGATATCCCTTCAATTTTACCTGAAAGTCGCTACGTCCCACGTATTCGATGCTACCGTCAGGTCTCCATCTTGCCAAGTCTCCGGTTCTATACATGCGCTGGTCTTGATGAAAAGGACAAGGAATGAACCGTTCGGCCGTCAGGTCGGTTCTGCCATAATATCCCCTCGCCACAGGCTCCCCTGCGATATAAAGATCACCAACAATATTGATGCCCGCCGGCTGCAATTTCCGGTCAAGAATGTACACTTGTGCATTCGGTATCGGTCTGCCAATCGTTACCTTATCCGCGCTAGTCAGATCCTGGATCGTAGACCAAATGGTCGTTTCAGTCGGCCCGTACATGTTATAGATTTTTGCTTTAGTCTGAGCTTTAAGTCGCTGGAGAAGCTTGAGAGGCAGCTCCTCCCCACCGATATAAATCATTTTTAAATGTTGGAGGGCCTCCGGCAGGTTGGAATCTTCCAGCAACAGTTGCAGACGGGACGGTGTCAGCTGAATCATATCTACGTCATGTGCAACGATCAGTTGTTTGATCGATTGCGGATTAACCTGATCATCCTCTGAAGCGATCATGATAGATGAGCCGTTCACGAGCGGTATGAGCGTTTCAAGAATAAAAATATCAAAGCTAATGGTGGTCAGCGCAAGCCAATTCCCACCATGGATGAAGTCGGCTGCAGCTTCTACTCCCGCTTTGAAAGCAGTGAGGTTGCGATGCTCGATCATGACGCCTTTTGGCCTGCCTGTTGATCCTGAAGTATAAATCATATAAGCAAGATGGTCAGGCGTAGCTTGTGGAAGCGGGTCAAATTCATATTCAGTATCGCCTTCCGTTTCATCCACATGAATAACTGTCGTCATGCCGCTCAGCTTATGCCCCAATGAACGATCGGCCACGGCCAAATTTATGCCGCTGTCTTCCAGTACGTATTGAATACGCTCTTCAGGATAATTGGGATCGATTGGGACGAACGCAGCCCCGGACTTTAATATACCGAGCAGACCGATCACCATATCGACGGATCTGTTCATGAACAGCGCGACGAAACGGTCCACCCCCGCGCCATTCTTAACTAGAATGTCCGCCACGCGATTCGCTCTATTGTTCAGCTCACCGTAAGTGAGTCCCAGCTTCCTGTCTTGTACAGCGCGATGATAAGGATGAAGACTTGCCCGTTCCTCAAATAGTTGTACAATTGTTTTCTCACGCGCATAGTGCGTGCTGTTATCGTTCCATCGGTCGATCAATAGCGACTGCTCTTCGGCAGACAAAAGAGAAATCTCCCCAATCGTTAACAGAGGATGCTCGACCAGCGATCGCAAAACCGCTTGGAAGTGGCCCGCCAAAATGTCGATCGTTTCCTTACGGAATAGTTCGTTGGAGTACTCAATATCTACAATAAGCCGCTTATTTCGCTCGATAATATCGAACGTCAGATCAAACTGCGAAGAATGCTGTTCGAATGGGTATGGGAGGATGCGCAGGTTACCATCATAATCGTACAGTTCCCCCTTGGCATCGCCCGTATTTTGCAGAATGAACATGACGTCAAAGAGTGGATTACGAGACGTATTCCGCTGAAGACACAGTCGATCAACCAACATTTCGAATGGATACTCCGTATGGGAAAGCGCCGCTAGCGTATTTTGTTTAATGTCTTCCATAAAATCGTCAACCCGTCTGTCGCTTCTCGGGAAGTTCCGCATGGCAAGCGTGTTAAGGAACAGACCTGCTATCCCTTCTAACTCCTCATAATTCCTTCCTGCAACCGGTGAACCGATGATAATGTCTTCATCACTACCATACTTGGCAAGCAAAATGTTGAGCGCTGCGAGCAGCGTCATGTATAATGTCGCACCGCGCTGTTGGCCGAAGCGAATGATGTGGTCGGTTAGTTCGGCATCTACCTCGAACGTCAGCACGCCCCCGGAATAGCGCTTTACATTAGGACGGGGGAAATCGGTTGGCAGGTTGAGTACCGGGAGTTGGCCCGACATGACCGAGCACCAATATTCCTCTTGCTTCTTATAGCTCGCATCTTGTAACCGGTCGTTGTGCCATACGCTGAAATCTTTGTACTGAATACGCAGCGAAGGCAAAGAACCGCCGTGATAGAAATGAAAGAATTCATTAATCAGAATGTTGATCGATACACCATCGGAAATAATGTGGTGCATATCTATTACCAATACATGATTGTTCGACCCTAAGCGGAACAATTTGCTTCTTATTAGCGGTGCTTTCGACAGATCGAAAGGTCGAATAAACCGATTGATTTCATCGTGAACGAACCCCCCGGGCGACTCATCGTGTTCTAATGTGAAATCGACCGCGTCAACGATGTACTGGACGAGTAGGCTGTCTTTAATCGCGAACGTTGTCCGGAAAGTTTCATGCCGTTCAATCAGCAATCGAAACGCTTCCTCAAACCGTTCTCTATTTAATTCTCCATCAAGTTGCAGCACGGTTGGAATGTTGTAGGCGACCGAACCGTTTTGCATTTGCTCCAGTACGTAGATCCTTTGCTGGGAAGAGGTGGCAGGATAATACTCCGCCCACTGTGCTGCCGGGATAGTCAGTACCTTCTCTTCATCCGCCGCGGGCGCTATGACGGTTGCAAGCTGACGGATCGTAGGGTTGGTGAAAATATCGTTGATCGTAACCGGCGGCGAGGCATGCTTAGCCAACCTTGTCACAATACCGATTGCTAGCAGCGAGTCTCCACCTAAGGTGAAGAAGTTATCATCCAAACTTAACGTGTCATACCCAAGTACTTCAGCCCAAATCTGCCCGACAAGAAGCTCATCGGCTGTGTTCGGGATCCCGTCCTCCCTGCCGGTTAGAATGAATGAAGTATTGAGGTCGATTGTTGGTACTGACGGCGTAGGTGCGTTTTGATAATCCTCCTTAGTAAAGATATCCTCAGAAAGTTTGATCTTCAGGGATGGCCTCCACTGCTTCAAAATGTCTAAATCAAATTGTCCGATAATCATTTGGTTTACATCTTTGGACAGAAGGGCGTCAAAGGCCTGCATTGCACCTGCTATCGGCATATAGCCAATAAAGCCCGGACCAGTGATTTCCTCAAACGCATACCAGTTCAATGCTAGCGCATTTTTTCCGTTATAACGGCGATATGCACTATAGGCATCCAGGAAGCTGTTCGATGCAACATAATCGCTGCCCGTGGCTCCGCCCCATATCGAGGCGAGCGAAGAGAACAGAATAAAGAAATCCAGACTGTCCGTTTCAACAAGAGCGTCCAGAACAACCGTTCCGTCCAATTTCGCCTTCAATCCCTTACGGAAACTGTCAAACGATTTGGTCGCGATCGGCTCGAACGATTGATGCATTGCACCATGAATTACTCCGTTAATCGGGCCGTAATGATCGTTCACCTCACGTACGATCGTCCTCATTTGTACGGGCTCTGATACATCTGCAGCGTAATAGAGGATCGTCGAGCCCATTATCTCTATATCAAGCATGGCCGCCATCTTCTGCGCTTCTACGAACTCGCAATCGGGACGGACAATCCAGTCGTTCCACTCCGGCTTTGGTGAGAGTGGAGTACGATTAACGATTACAAGTGTAATATTCGCTTTGCTTGCTAAATGCTTGGAGATTTGTAATCCAAGCTTGCCTGCACCACCTACGATTAAATAAACGCCACCAGCACGTATGGCGATCGGAGCAGAAGTATCGGCGAGTGAGTCGACATCACTTCTTCCCATTTCAGGGACGAAGCGCCCGTTCCGATAAGCAACCAACGAGTCCTCATGATTAAACATTATTTCATGGACTACGTGCAGTGCCAGTTCTTCGGCTGTCAATTGTCCGGTCGATAGGTCAGTAACGTAACATTGGAGCTTCGGATTTTCTTGTGGGATCACTTTAGCCAGGCCGACAATCGGTGCCTGTTCCGGATGAATCTCCTCGCTATCGGACACGGCCTGCGAACGGTCGGTTATAATCCGAATTTCAACAGATTGCTCCAAATTCAGCGCAATAAGTGCCTTCGTCAAATGAAATAAACTATACGATCCGAGCTCCTGCGCCCGTTGAATGTGATCCTGCGTATATGAGCCGTCTTGATGCGGGATGTCCAACGACCACAAGTGCACGATACCTTTCAGGTGGACGCTTTCTTCTTTTAGCGAATGAAGCATTTGTACGTAATGATTATGCTCCCTAACATTTATGCTGAATTGATTTGAATGCTCCTGAATAAACGATTCCCCTGGACTAACGGTGTAGACCCCGTTGCCATTAGAGAGGAGCATTTGTGCTAATGCATCTCCAACGCCCTGTTCATCTACAAACACAAGCCAATTGCCTGGCTGAGAGGTGCGGGAGTACGCCTTTTTCAGTTCTGTCCCTTTCCAAACAATCTCGTACGTCCAGTCTTGATACACCTGAGGACGATAACTTGATTGCCCGATTATTAGCATCGTTTCGGCTATTTCACGGGAATCCTTCTGTACCGGATAAGAGCCGATCGCTTGGTAATTGGTATCCAGCAGAGCTTTCTCCCAGAGCTGGTGGTCGATCAACGGAGTGCTCTCCCGAAGCTCAGTATCTTTGAACGCCCACCAACCTTCGGCAAGTCCCCAGATCAGGTTCGTGGATGCTCGGTTTTTAACAAGCTCGATCGCACATAGAATACCTTTCTGCGCAAGCAATGTGTGGAGGTTGAGCAGCGAACCCCGAATATCTTGCGTGGCACGGATCACATTATAAGCAATAATGACATCGTAACTATGAAGCTTAAAGCCTTGCTCGCTTAGTCGCTTCTCGATGTCCAACAACTTGTAGTGCAATCCTGGATATTCGACCTCGAACTGTTTTTGGGCTTGAATAAGCTGGGAGTTGTCGATATTGGTAAACGTATATTCGTACTGGGCGTCTTTAATTTTAGGAAGTAGCAACTGCGTCAAGCTTCCCGTCCCGCCGCCTACTTCGAGAATTCGCAATTTGCCATGAAATGAACGAATATATTGCGCAATCGTCTCAACGGCCATCAATTCGCACATATCGACGCGAGACTTGGCTTCGTCTTCAAATGATTTGAAAAATTGCGTTGTTCCGTCCGGATACAGCACTTGTAGCGGATTGATAGCTCCGGCCAACACGTCATCGTAGTGGGAAAGACAATGCCTCAACAATCGCCAAGTCCCTTGGTTGCCAGGGAAGCGATTCAAGCATTCCTCGAAGTAAGCATCTGCGTCGCCAATTTCATCTAAAGTTGTCGCGATATACCCCGATCCGTTAAATGTCACGAAACCAGTCTCAACTAACAGGCGGAGCACATATCGGAAGAGACGGAGCTGCTTTGCATCCAATCGCACGGCAGCACTTAATTCGTCGAATGCATGCGCCTTTTCCCCACGGAATAATCCCTTTGCATGAAATAACTGCATAAAATAAATGGCACAGTAAAGAGCTTCATTGTCGAATAAATTGGCAGACTGCTTATATCCGACATGTGTAAGCAAACTTTCGCCGAATAAAAATGTCGAACGTGCAATATCATGAATGTCGGCCTGTTCACGGACTGTAACGGTATGGCCTACTTCGGCTACCGTCTTATTCCCTGAACTAATTACATCCTTAGTGGAAAAGTCACTGGTCCAATGACGCGTTTTCGCAAAAGGATACGTCGGTAGCGGTACCCGTCTCCACGCCGACCCTAAATAGAACTCCGTCCAATCGATATCTACGCCGCTGGCAAAAGCTCTGGCCGTCGCTTCGGCTTTTGTCTCATCCTTGAATAGATTGACATTACCGCCTAATCCCCCGGTACTTCCGAAAAAGACACCTTTTTCTGCCGCAGGCGGCCAGCCTTCTTCTTGTGGCCAACGTTCGACAAGTTGTGTCAGTTTGCTTCTCAACTCTTCTTTACTCGCGGTGGCAATGGCGATACGATAGCGATAGGCGTCTCTTCCACAGCCGGAAGTGGCACAGATATCAATCAGGTGATGTTCTGTGGTTGTTATATATTCGGTGAATCGACGCACGTACGCCGACAGGGAGGCAAGCGTTCTGGCCGACAACACGAGCACACCCTGCATCGGCTCATGCGAGCAGTTACGCTGTTCTTTTAAGTCCGATTCTTCAAGAATGACATGAACATTCGTTCCGCTTAGACCGAACGCACTTACGCCAGCGCGGCGGATAGGTTGCCAGTCGCTTGTTTTCCAAGGTAGCAATGTCTCATTGATGTACACAGGCGAATCAATGAAAGGGATTAGTGTATTAGGTTTTGTCACATGCAGCGTTGGCGGGATCTTACGATGCTGCATCATTAATACGACCTTAATAATTCCCGCTATGCCGGATGCGGCTATCGTGTGGCCAATGTTACTCTTCAACGAGCCGATTGCACAAAATTGTTTCCTGTCAGTATGGAAACGGAACGCGTGTTGAAGCCCTTCAATTTCGATCGGATCTCCTAACCGAGTGCCCGTCCCATGTGCTTCGATATATGAGATTGTCTCAGGGTTAATTTTGGCTCGTTTCCAAGCCATGCGAATCGTGTCGCTTTGTGCAATAGCGTTCGGTGCGGTGATTCCACTAGACCGTCCGTCGGAGTTGATGGCAGACCCTTTAATCACAGCGTGGATGTAATCCCCATCTTTAATCGCCTGATCGTACGCTTTTATATATACAACTCCAAGCCCTTCACCGGTAACCGTGCCGTCCGCTGAATCATCGAACGCCTTGGTCCGGCTACCTGGAGATAAAATACCGAAATCGGTGTTCTGCTCAATTGGAAAAAGCGATAGATTTACGCCGCCGACTAATGCGCGGTCACAATCATGGTTTTGAATTGCCATGCAGGCCTGATGCAGTGCGGTGAGGGATGAAGAGCATGACGTATTGATGAGCTGGCTTGGCCCAAATAAATTCAAATGGTATGAAATGCGCGATGCGATAATGGCTGCAACATTGCCCGCCATCGACGAAGCGTCAACCTTATCCAAATAACGCTGATATTGCGACTCATTGTCGCAATATCCGACGAAGACACCGGTGCAACTGCCGTTCATCATGGCAGAACTATACCCCGCATGTTCAATCGCTTCCCATACGAGTTCCAGGAACAGCCGCTGATATGGGTCCATACTTCGAGCCTCGGCAGGGGAAATATGGAAAAAGGCATTGTCGAAATGATCGACATGCTGAAGATAACCAATCTTTGCAAAGCTGTAATTCTCATGTCCAAATATCTTGTCTGCAAGCCCGGCTATGTCTGGAACTCGTTCTTCAGGCGGAGTTCCAACCGATTCTTTACCGGAGGACAAGTTCTCCCAGAATTGCTGTAAGTTGTCGGCATCCGGAAAACGACAAGCCATGCCGATAATCGCGATGTCGGTATTGACGGCTTCGGCATTTTTTGCACTCGCATTCGTAAGCTCCGTCAGCATTGCAAGCGCATCCTTCTCATCCACGCGTTGAGCGGCAAATTGTTCGAGAATGTACATTTTCGTGAGTTTCATTTCATTCACCTTTCATTACTCTATCTGTTGTGCACCCTCTTCTACTGTAATAACACCTTCCTTGACTTTTCTGAGCAGACTCAGTAAATCGGCTTCAGTCGTCTTCTGCTCTGGCTCTGTGGGGCGTACCTTGACAGCTTGTTGTTCAAGAAATTGAGCTAATGCAGCGATGGTATGTAATGTGAATAGTTGCGCTACAGTTACAGAGCTGTTAATTCGCTCGACAATTAAAGCATGCAGTTTCAAGATAAGCAGCGAGGTCCCACCAATTTGTAGAAAGCTGTCGTTAATGCCCACTCGGTTTAAACCAAGCACTTCTTTCCAAATTTGCACCAGTTGCTGCTCCAGCTTCGTGCGGGGAGGATCATAATCCTTATCCGATTCTTCCCTGTCTGTTAAGGCGATGAGCGCTTTCCGATCGATTTTGCCGCTTTTCATGAGCGGCATTTTTTCAATCTTCAACAATAGAGAAGGTATTATATGCCTCGGAAGTCGCTCTTGTAAGTAAGCATTCAATTCGCGTGAAGTCATTTCGTTACGAGGGACATAAAAAGCAACCAGTACACGTTTCTGCGTGTCGAATACTACGGCTGCTTCCTTCAACTGCGGATGGGCGAGCAGTGCAGCTTCGATTTCGCCAATTTCGACCCGGTGGCCACTAATTTTAATCTGGTGATCGATCCGTCCTTCGAAAATAATCCGGCCATTCGAATCGTAGCGTCCAAGGTCCCCCGTTTTATACAGCTTGGAGAATCCCACTTCAGGATATGGATTCTCGACAAAATGCTCCGCTGTTTTGTCCGGATTATGCAAATACCCCAGTCCAAGACAATTTCCGGTTAAATAAATTTCTCCTTGTTGTCCAATTGGCGTAAGGTTGCGATATTCATCTAGCAACAAGATTTTGGCATTACCTATTGGCTTTCCAATTGGAATAACGCCTTCATGATTAGGTCCGACCTCAAAATAGATAATACCAATCGAGGTCTCAGTCGGACCATACAAATTCGTTAAACGTATGGTAGGGAAGCGCTTCTGAAATGTTTTAACACATCGGGCCGTCATTTCTTCCCCACCTATTATGAGATGCCTCAAACTTTTCATAGCATCGTCTATATGGTCTTTTGATTCCATTTGTTCAACCAGCAAATTAAAAACGGATGGCACAAAATCCGTGATGGTAATTTTTTTGCTGGATATGATGTGCAGCACATCTGTGAGTGTCATTTGAAACTCCGGTGTCGGTAGAACGCTACGCGCCCCATGCAAGAGAGGCCAGAACATCTGCCAAACGGCGCTGTCATAAATATGCGGCGTGGTCTGCAAAATTGCGTCCTGTTGACTACAGCCAAAATGCTCGTCCATCCATAGGAAGCGATTCGTAATCCCAATATGCGGAATGACTGCCCCTTTCGGCCTACCTGTAGAACCGGATGTATAGATGACATAGATGGGATCCTCGGGTAAGGCAGTATTTGCGATTTGTTCCGGCATTGGCGCTAGCCTTGTATGATCCACAACGATTACCTCAGTTGGCAGCGCTACGTGTTGGGACTGCTCTGCGCTTGTTAATACAATGCGAGTTTCCAATTCCACAAACAATGATTGGAGACGTTCAGCAGGCTCCGTTACATCCAGAGGGACGAACGCGGCTCCGGTCTTCATCACCGCCAATAAGGCCACCGGCTGATTAAGTCCATGATTGATAAGAACGGGAACATACGAGCCGCGGCCGATTCCCCGATCATGTAACATCCATGCAAGCGCATTTGCTTTCTCATTCAGTAACTTGTAGGTTAGTGTCTCTTCACCATATTCGATTGCCGTATTGCCCGGTGTTTGCTGTGCTTGTTGCTCAATCAAACGATAAATCGGGGCCGACAGCTCATAGGGGCGCTCCGTTTGGTTGCGAGCAAACAGCAGTTCATTCCTCTCCACTGACGTCATCATCTCAATCATTTGAATCGGCCTATTTGCGTCCACCGAGCTTTCCTCCAACAAGCGAAGGTAATGGCCGATCATTCGATGAATGAAATCGGGCGTAAACGTACCAGAATGAAATTTTACCCGCCCCGTTATTTCGCCATTGGATTCTTTTAAGATGAACGTTAATGCGGCGGGCAACTGCGACAAGGCCGACTCGTCCTGCATGCCTTCCATCATAAAAGCGGTATCCAACACCAAGGCCAACTGCTCCTTGTCAAAATCCAGAAACTCAACGATTTTGGCAAAAGGAAAGTTGTGATGGTCCGTTGCGTCCTTTACCACTTCCTTCACCAGTCGCATAAAGGCAGTCAGGTTCATGCTTTCATCTAGTTTTGTTCCAAGTGGCAGCGCGTAGTTCCATGCATTGGGCGGCACTGGATGATGAAAAACCGGTGTGAGTACGATTAGATCTTCCACTCTCTTGTACCGGCGGATAAGCAAGAAAAAGTTGGACAGTAAGTACAGATACAGCTTGACCGGGTGAGCATAAGAATTCGTTATGTATTGAACCGTTTGATCCGGCACTAGGAACGCAGCTTCTTCATAGGAAGTGCACTCCGTTTTCATCGATGGATCACTGTAATCCCGGATTGGGGATAATGTAAGATCCATCCCGCTCAACTTGTCTCTCCAAAATTGTTCCTCCACTTGAAAATCATGACTATTCAATACAATATTATGATTCACCGTCAGTCTCACGGAATATGTCCCCTCCTTGTATAAACAGCTCAACAAACTACACGTCGAAGTCCCAATCTAATGAAGATTTCTGTAAAAATGCGATCTCGCGGATAATATGCAATTCGTGTAACGGTTCGTGCGGATTGTTTAACACTTGCATCATGATTGCCGCGTAATCCTCTAATATCTGCTGTGCAGTTTCTCGTTTGTATCGTTCACAGTTATAATCTAATCTGAATTTTAGGCAGCCATTAGAAAGATACGTCTCTAAATGCCAGTCCACTTTAGTGGTATGCGCTTGGAGGGGGTAGTTGCTGAACTGCATGTCTCCGATTTCGAGCGCCGATTCGCGAGTTCCCCCATTGTGAAAGACAAACATGGCGCTAAACAATCCGGAGTTGGCGACTGATGGATTGAGCGGCAACTGCTCTATTGGCAAATCCGACATTTCGAGGGCTGACACAATCCGCTCCCCTACATCGGTTAAAAACGTATGGAACGCGATAGTACCGGTTACACGAGTACGGATCGGTAGTGTATTAATGAACATTCCAATCGTTTGCTGAAGCTCTCTGAATTTGCGAACCGAGACAGGTGTACCTACTACAATGTCCGCATTGCCGCTATATTTGTGTAGCAGCAAATAGTAGACTGATAGCAGTACGGTGAACAGGGTCGTACGCTGCACAGCTGCAAGCTGCTCAAGTTGACGAGTCCGTTCGGTGTCGAACGTTAAATCAATCGTTGCCGCACGGTACGCCGATTTCTCCGACCACTCAAAATCGCTAGGAATTGCGAGTGTAGGAGCCGGCGTGCGGAACAGTTCCGACCAATAGGTGAGCTGCTTGTTGAACGCATGGGATTGAAGCTGCTGATTTTGCCATACAGCATAATCTTTGTGTTGTACTTGAATAGGAGACAAACGACCTCCTGCATATAGCCCACCGAGGTCTCGAATCAGTATTTCAATTGATGTTCCGTCGGCAATGATATGGTGCATATCGATCAGCAACACATGTCTTTCCTTCGACAACTCGATTAACCCAACCCGTAATAGTGGGCACTGTGTAAGATCAAATGGACGAATAAAAGCTTGAATCGCAGCGTCCAAATGATACTCAGCGGCATCAAGCCGTTCAATTTCAAACGTTATAGAAGGGGATATCTGTTGAACTACTTTGCTGTCTTTGAAAGCAAAAAAAGTTCGGAACACTTCATGTCGTTCGACTAGTTTCTGAAAAGCGCGCTGCAGCCTACTTCGGTCCAACGCTCCGTTAACGATCCGTACTCCGCTAATATGAAAGCTTGTATCATCGGGATTCAACTGCTGACGGATGAACATCTTCTCCTGTGCTGGCACAACCGGATAATAAGGTTGGTTCGGCGCCTTGTCCAGTACCGCGCTAGCTCGCTCTGCCCGCTCAATCAGCTGTCCCATCACTTTAATAGTCGGGTTGTGAAACAATTCCCCCACCGTAATGTCTACTCCGAATCGTTGGGCAATCTGCATTTGCAACTGGTTTAGCTTCAAAGAGTGCCCGCCAAGGCTGAAGAAATGATCCGAAGCACGGATATGGTCCGGTTCCATCCCCAATACCGAGCCCCATATTTCCGTTAATGCCCGCTCGGTATCATTTAACGGCCTTTCCAACGTGGCACTAACAGTGATATTGTTAAGCTGTGGTATAGGTAATGCGAACCGATCCAACTTGCCGTTCGTATTAAGTGGTAGTGTCTCGAGTTGAACCAAATAGCTGGGAACCATGTATTCAGGCAGCGTTTCTAATAGATACTGCCGAATCGCGTTGCGGTTCAGCTCTTGATCCGACACGATATATCCGCAAAGATACGGCTCACCATCATCGTGTTTGCGTGTGGCTACCGCAGCTTCGCGGATAGAAGGATAGCCCGCTAATACATGCTCGATCTCTCCTAACTCAATCCGATAACCGCGAATCTTGATCTGATCATCAATCCGTCCATAATATTCGAGGTATCCTTCTTCATTCACCCGCCCCAAGTCTCCGGTTCGATACATGATTTTATAATGCGAATCGTCATGCAGCTTTCCATAAGGATTCGGGACAAACGATTTGCTCGTTCGTTCCTCGTCGCCATAATATCCGTATCCGACACCGGGACCGGCAACACATATTTCCCCTTTAACCCCTGCAGGGCACATCCTCATTGCAGAATCGAGAACGTAAATCGCCATATTTTGAATAGGTCTGCCGACGGGTATAGTGCTTGCATCTGTGTCAGCCGGCTGATATATGAAGTGATGCGTAATATCGTCGGACGCTTCTGTTGGTCCATATGCATTAACGAGCGGGATCGCAGGGTAATGTTTGAACCACCGATTCACAAGTATAGCAGGCAATGCTTCCCCCGTTACCATCATCCAGCGGAGTGTTGGCAGCGCAAGGTTTTCTGGATCCCTCGTTTCCACGTTATGCAACAACTCTCTTAACAGCGATGGAACGCTTTCTGCAATCGTCGTCCCGCTGTCTAGCAACGTACAGAACAGCGCCTCCACATCCATGACGTTTTCGGTGTCAATGACTCGTACAGATCCGCCCACCAGCAAAACAGCCAAGTACTGCCATACCGATATATCGAAGCATAGCGAAGCCGTTTGGGCAACAATATCTTGCTTCTCAAGATGCAACGCGTTGATCTTGGCGAATATATGGTTAACCATCCCACGATGGTGCACCATCGTACCCTTCGGTTGCCCCGTCGTTCCGGAAGTAAAAATCATATAAGCTAAATCCGTTCCATTGCCTTGCAATTCTAGATTGGCTACGGAATAGGGCAAAAGCTTGGTATCGTCTTCCCCAAAACAAAATTTATATTGAAGCGAATCTGCGGCCTTGCTCAATAAAAGCTTGTCTTCTTCACCAAGCGCACCGACGATAATACCGGATATTTCGCTTTTTTCCATTATGTAGTCAATACGCTGTATCGGAAAGTTCGAATCGATTGGTACGTAAGCGCCGCGCACTTTAAAGATTGCGAGAATCGCGATAAGCGTTTCCGCACTGCGGTTCATATATAGGCCGAGTTTCTCACCCGGCTTAAATCCTTGATCCAGCAGGTAACGAGCCAATTGATTCGCCCGTTCGTTCAATTCCCGATAGGTTAGTGACTTAGTACGATCTACGATCGCCATACAATCGGGGGTACGATTCGCTTGCTCTTCGAACAAGCGGTTGTAGGGCAGTTCGCTAGGAAACGGAACTTCGGTATCGTTGAATTTTAAAATAGAACGCATTTCATCGTCGGATACGAGTTCAATCTCAGACAGTTTCATGTCCGGGTCGGCCATCATCTGTGCAACACTCGCGAATAAATGCGAGCAGAATCGCTCGATCAAAGCCAATTCGTACTTTTGGCTGTCAAAGCTAACCTCCACATAAAGCGACTGTTCGTCTTTTCTGAAACTAAATCTAAGTTCACTCTGTACGGACTGCAAATAAGCAGGGTCGTGCAAATTTTGGTACAGGCATGTTGCTTCAAAGAAACGACGGCTCGTTGCGTTCTCGTCACCATAAAGCTCGTCGATTAATGCGAGCACATCGTAATTCTGATGCTTTATAGCCTCGACGATTTGCTGTTGTGTATGTGCAAGTAGTGTACGCAGGGTGTAACTGTGCGACATTCGTAGGCTGACGGGGAGCACCAAATTTAAATAAACTCTCCCTTCTTCTTGCCTCATTACCGGCATGCCGATATAAATGTCGTCATGCCGGGTATATTTGTGTAGTGCAATTCCAAATCCGGCCATCAGAACGGTGAAGATACGCTGGTCGGACCCGTTACTAATTTGAATCATACGCTCGCTCACCTCTGAAGGAAGCTGCAGAGCCAGTTCTGCAGCTTCCTCATTAGAACGGTGAGTGAACCGACGAGTCGGAAAATTTAATGGATGGTGCATTCCGGCTAGCTGATTCGTCCAGAATTGTCTGGCGTCCTCAAGTTTACCGCTAGTACGCAAAATATTACGTGTTACGGAATAGTTCATTCAACTTCTCTCCTCTCCGTCAGCTAGGCCGTCTAGAAGACAAAATCTCCGGCATCCCATTCACTTGTGGCGAAAGCCACTACATAATTTAATCGAATATTGCCGATCTGTACGTGCGGCATGTCGACAATTTGTTCTATAACCGCGATAAAGTCATCATTCATTCTGGCAATGGTCTGCTCATCGAACAAACCGATATTATACTGCCAATTTAGCAGCAGACAATTTTGTATATCCATCACTTCCAGTGCCAGATCAAGCATGGCATATTGCCGTTTGTACGGATAACTCGTTATTTGCAGGCTGGAACTTTTCCTCAACAGTTGTTCAGGCTGATGAAGGGTAAGCATCGTCTCTACCAGTGGAGTTCGCGCGCTATACCGATCATATGGTACGTGACGAAGCAACCGCTCGAAAGGATACAATCCATTTTCCAACGATTTGCTTACATGATGTTTGACGTCTGATAGATATTCAGTTACGGCAAACTGTTTGTGAGGCTTCATCAGCAGTGCAATTAAATTCGTGAATGCGCCAATTGTTCCGTAAAACTCTGAGCGGACACGGTTATCCATATCACAGCCAATTACCAGTTCCTCTTGATTGCAATATTTACTGAGCAAAATCGAATATGCGGTCAATAGCGAAATATATAACGTGATCTTATGATGAATACTGAATTGGCGTACTCTCGCTGTGAGATCTTCTGGCAGTTGGACTTGTAACTCGCCTCCCGCAAAAGCTCTCGTCCCGGTCCGTTCATGATCGGTCGGCAGTTGCAGCAGCGGTGGATGTTGCTTAAATAAATGCAGCCAGTAGTCTTCTTCCCGCTTCCATAACGTCGATTGCTCGTATTGGATCATCCATGCCGCGTATTCCTTTGGCTGCATGGAAGCATTCGGCAGTTGTATACCGTCGTACAAGTCGGCGAATTCTCTTAGCAGGATAGTTTTCGATATCGCATCCGATATAATATGATGCATATCGATCATAAGAAGATGAACACGCTCATCCAGCTCAATTATCCCAACCCGGACTAAGGGAGCAACGCCTAAATCAAAAGGACGGATAAACGAATGAATCGCCTGCTCGATCTGCCGGCCCTCCACCTTTACGGTTTCAACTTGTAGCGACACATCTTGGTGAATTTTTTGACTAACTATGCCGTTGACCTTATGGAACGAAGTCCTCAGCCCTTCATGCCGCTTGACAAGCTCCAATAGCAAATGATCAACTTTGTCTTTGTTGAGAGTTCCCTCTAGCCTGAGTACGCCTGGGGAATTGGAACTCGCCTCTTCTCCCTCGATCTCTCGCAGCGTGTAGATTTGCTCTTGGAACGGCGTCACTGGGTAATAATCCGCCGGAGCAAGCTGCACTATGTTAGCCTCCTGTTGGATCCCGGATATAACCGAAATATGTTCAGAAATTGCTCGGATCGTTTGATGTTCCAACAACGCTTGCACACTCAATTTGATACTTAACTGCCGCTCGATAGCCGCTACAAACTGTATGGCCTTCAACGAATGACCGCCAAATTCAATAAAGTTATCGTCTATCGCTGGCGATGATACTTGCAGTACTTCTGCCCAGATTTCTGCAAGCTTCTGCTCTACCTCATTGCGTGGAACAGCATATTTGCTATTCGAGTCGCGAGCACCCGGCTCCGGCAGTGCTTTGCGATCGATTTTACCATGAGGGGTTAATGGCATTTCCGGCAGATCCATTAAAAAGCTCGGAACCATGTAAGCCGGTATAGCTTCCTCTAGATAAGCACGCATATCGCCCGGTGAGACGTGGTTTCCATTACATACGTAATAAGAGACAAGATCGGTAACTCCACTTCTAGACGATGCAGCAATGACCACTGCTTGACGAACATCGGGATGTTGCAATATGGCACGCTCTACTTCTTTGAGCTCCACCCGATAGCCGCGAACTTGTACTTGATCGTCTTTACGGCCCCAGTATTCGAGAATGGAGTTTTCATTTAAGCAACCGATATCGCCTGTACGATACAATTGCTTTCCGCTTACTGGATGAAAGGTGAAAGCCTTCTCGGTCAGATCAGGCTTACGTAAGTAACCGTCTGTAATTCCTACGCCTCCGATACAAATCTCACCCTTAATGCCAGGAGGACAAATCTCCCCTGATTGGCCGAGTACATATATGTGCGTATTGGCTATCGGCACGCCAATCGGAATGTTGTCCCCTCTGCTTGAAGGAGTATCCATGCACAAATAAACCGAAGCGTAAATGGCGGATTCGGTCATTCCATATATATTTGCTATGCGTGCTCGCTGAAAAAGTCGATTCCAATCTTGAACTAAATCGGCTGAAATCGCCTCACCGCCATTAAATACCCATTGTAACTGAGGGAGTGGATCGCACTCATTGCGTGACTCGACATACGATAAGAACAGTCTCATTATCGCGGGTACGAATTGCGTTATGGTAATGTTCTCCCGGTTCAGCCACTCGAACAACAATTCGGGACTCTTGCCATCCTCTTCCTTCAAGATGGAAAGCTTCGCTCCTACAATAAGGGGCCAAAACAGTTCCCATACCGAATCGGTGAAGGATATCGACGTTTTCTGTGCAATAACGTCCGTTTCCTTTAAAGGAAATTGGTCGTTTAGCCAAAAGAGAGTATTCAACACCTGTTTGTGCGTAATCGTTACACCCTTCGGGTGTCCGGTGGAGCCAGAGGTATAGATGACATAGGCGGTATCGGATTCCTTACCGCGTGATTCGAATTCCGTAAGCAGTTGCTTCACCACATCTTCATTCGAATAGTGGGATAAAACCGCAGTGGTCCGATCTATCTGATCCAGACATATGACTGACGCGATGCTGTCCGGCTTATCCTCAGTCCATTTATCGAGATGAACCGATTGCGTTACTAATATGTTGCAGCCACTGTCCTTTAATAAATATTCAATTCGTTGCCGGGGATAATGCGGGTCGATCGGAACATACCCCATGCCATTCTTGAAGATAGCTAATGTCGTTGCAATGAAGTCGGTACCTCTATCGGTCATTACAGCAACCAAGTCCGCTCGCGCACCGCCCGTTTGCAGCAGTAGATGAGCGATCTGATTGGACTTCGCATGTAGATCCCCATACGTCACCTTGTGCTCGCCGTCAATAACGGCAATTCGATTCGGGTCCAGTTTTGCCTGTTCGAGGAACAAATCTGCGATGGTAACTTCGGACCGGTATGCCGTGCGCGTATTGTTAAACTGCATTAATTGTTCCGATTCATCAGCAGACAGCAAGTTAAAGTCGTGCAGTCCAATATCAAATATCAGCATATCGTCCATCCTTGTCTCCTACCGTTTCAATTTGAAGAATTTCACCAATCGCTCGATGCCTTCCTCATAGTCAGCAGTTGAGTAGGACAACCGCAGCATATTAGGGATCCCGAAATCCGATCCTGGCACGGTAGCGACATGTGTTGCATTAAAGAGTTCCGTCGCCAGCTCAAGCGAAGTTTCAATGTTATGTCGCCACATAAAACGCTCGCAATCGAGTGCTAGATAGAATCCACCACGGGACCGCAGAGCCCTTACATCTTCAACATTCTGCAGCGCTTCTAGCGTATAATCTCTACGAGCTTTATAGATGCCGACCAAATGCTCCACTTCATGCTGATGATCAAGCGCTGCCACCGCCCCGAACTGAACGATCGGGTCAGCCGTTAGCAATGTATGATGCTGTATAACGGTGAGCGGCTGAACAAGTTCATCCGGTACGATCGCATAACCGACACGTCTGCTATACATCCGATAACCTTTGGAGAAGGCGTCTGTCGTTACAAATTGGGATTTGGTGTTCTGCAGTTGCATAACGGACTCGCACTCATCATCGAAATATGTGTTAGCATAGATCTCATCGTTGATAACCGTAGCTCGTCCATCGACGATTCGGTCGATGGTGTACAGCTCGTCTCGGGTCAATATGTTGCCCAGCGGGTTGCCCGGTGTGTTAATGACAATCACTCTCGTCTTATCGGTGAAATTTTGCTCAAACGAATCAACATCTAACGCGAGCGTATCCAGATTGATTTGGTAATACCGTACCTTTGCTCCGACAAGCAGTGCACAGAAATGATACAGCGAATAATACGGGTAAGGAAGCAGTACCTCGTCACCTTCTTTTAAAAGCAAATAAAACAAATTTCGGAATAACGAGCTGGTTCCTACGCTGATGACAAAGTTCCCAGGTTTAATCGTTACTTTATACTTCTGCTCGTAATGAGTCGCTAACTTCGCTTTCAACTCCGGGAGTCCGCCCGGGTAGACCAGCGTGTACTTTTCGAACGAATCAAGCGCCGCTTGCATCGAGCCGATAATATCCGGATGTAGCGGGAGTTCAGACTTCCCCAGTGTCATCCGAATCGCTTTTCCACCCTTTTGCTCCAGTTCGTTAGCCATTTGATCGAGTATAAACATCAAAAATCTTTCATTATGAAAATTTATTGGCGATCTGATGATCGTAGACATGCCGGTATTTTCCCTTCATTTTAATTTTTTGGTGATTCAGCAAGCTTATTCACGATGGCCGAGAAACGCTGGGCCAGTGATTCAACCTTTACCTCATCGATTCGCGTAGGATCATAGCCGAATATGATTTGAATCGAGCTACTGTACACGACGCAGTTTACAAGTAACGGGCAGCCGGTAATCATAGGCTCGTGATAATCGGTCAGCGTGCCGTTCCATACATCCACCTGTCCATCCGGCGAGAATGTCTGTGCCATGAACAAAGTAGGCCATGACAGGGTGCGTTCGGACTCGAGACACGCTGCCGGATAAACCGCTAATGCAGCCGCTTCCGCCAATGCCTGCTCCGTGCAATCGAGCAATTGAACGAATGATGCGGCGCCACTAGTATCGACACTAAGCGGTACGTAATTGTTAAAATTGCCAATCGAATCGCGATAGCCCACGTCTCTTCCATTAACGGCGATTCCAGCGGATACTACTGACTGCTGTGTCATTTGCCGCAGAAGAAGTACATACGAAGTTAATAGAACAGTTTCGATACTACGCTTTATATGTTCGACGCATTGCATAAACGATGTAAACCTAGCCCCGTTCAAAGATAACTCAACTGATGCTGCGGCCTTGCCACCGACGCCAAAAGGATATTCTAATGCCTGCGAACGTTCAACCCACTGCTGATGTTCCCTCTCTAGCATGCCGTATTTCACCATTTGACTCTGCTTATAAGCGAAAGATGCGTAACTGTGGTAATGAACAACTTCTGAAGCATGATCAGCGGACACAGCATTGTACATTGATTTCAATTGCTCCAGGATCAGTATAATACTGTGTGGATCACAAACAGAAGCATGCAAACATCCAATCAGCCGCTGCTTTTCTTTACCGAGTCTGACCAAACTGAAGCGAACATACTTTCCCTCTGCCGCGAGTAGCGGATTGCTCATTTCGGCTTTCATCAGCTTAGTTAGACATTCGCTGCGCTGTTCTTCGTTCATCTCCTGCAAATCGACTGCTATAAGATGAAACTCCTCGATCTGATTGCATGACCAGAGCAACGGGTGACGCTTTAGCAATGTATGAATCGACTTCTCGAGCAGTGCATGATCAAGCGTTTCGATACAGTCGAATCCGAAGACAACGTTCGTTGCCGTTTCTTCTTGTTGTTCCTGCAGCAGCCAACGTGCCTGCATAAAGGACGGTTTCTTCGAATACAAGCTTTCCTCTTCGTAACTTGTCGTTAGTCGCCGATGCTGTGCGACCGTCCCATCTGTGAGCAAAAGGTAACTGGTTCCGGTAGGTCGTACGTAGATTCCTTGTTCGTCTGCAAATTGATACCGAACGCCTGTTGCTGTAAATCGATCAATAAATTGCATAAGATTTGGGACCGGATATATCACTTCCGTAACACTGCTTCCATACTTCATGAGCACCTGTTTCGCATTTCCACTTTGAGGTGCAGTCAGTTCAATGATTGTGCCCCCATGCTGACGCAGCGCGGCTACGACATCATGGGTCAGCATACACGCATATTGTTCCGTTACCGTATAGCCAAACAACAGCAAACTGTGCACTGCAGCTTCGATCGATTCAGTCAATAAACGAATCGTGGGGACGATGCCGGTTTCAACCGTTGACTCTGCTGAGGCAGCACTGCCTGTCTCGATCAGTTCGACTAAACCTAGCCCTTTCAAATAAAGGAAAGTGACGTCGGCACCGCCGAACAAGACTGCCGCCTTCTTCTCACTTACTACCTCGAAATGAACGCCGCGGCGGTGCAGTTCATGTAGTAAACGATCGATATCAGCTGTCGTGAAGCACAGATGGTACGGTCCTTCTCCGCGTTCCTCCAGTATGTGGAACACAGGGGATGCCGAATCAACAGGTGCAACCAATTCAATTGGGATGCTGCGTTCCATGCTTCCAATCGACAGGATTACATGCTGCAAAGGCTCATGAAGCGATGGCCCCATATCTATCCCGATTTCTTGGTATTGACTACGCACATCTTCAATGTCCGCTACTGCAACTCCAATATGGTGCAGTCCCATCCGGTCTTCGACCTGTTTCGTTAGGCTCGGTTGTCCACTTACAATTGTGATATCTTCAAGCCGCTGCTCAGGATTAGATAATACTGCGTCCA
The DNA here is from genome assembly GCF_059820445.1 of Paenibacillus sp. sgz302190. Lineage (NCBI taxonomy): Bacteria > Bacillati > Bacillota > Bacilli > Caryophanales > Paenibacillaceae > Paenibacillus > Paenibacillus sp. sgz302190. The sequence goes on along the minus strand of NZ_JBZYAO010000020.1, from coordinate 81,287 downwards.
ATACAAGCAGGAAGTTGTCTGAGAACGTTTTCATGGTTTCCTGTCCGAACAATTGAGTGTCATACTCCAGTACACACTGGTACGCCCCCGGTAAAGGTGTAACATCAATCTTGAAATCCAGCTTTGATGTACTCGACTCATACGAAATCTGCCTTAGCTGCATCTCCCCAACCGTATGTTCGAGCTCTTGCTCCCGCTGATTATGATAAATAAGCATCGTATCAAACAGTGGGTTTCTTCCCGGTTGAATCGCCTTGCCGCAATGTGCAACGATCTCTTCAAACGGATACGTCTTATTTTCGTAAGCTTGCCAAACGGTCTGCTGTACTTCTTTTAGAAAATCAACATATGTTGCCGATCCTTTTGGAAAGCAGCGGATCGGCAAAAAATTTACAAATACGCCAACGATATTATCCAAGCCTGTATGATCTCTACCGGTGACTAGAGACCCAACAACTAAATCTTCTTGCGATGTATATTTGTGCAAGAGCACATAATAAGCAGACAATAAGATGATATTGACCGTACTGCCTTTTTCGCGAACAGAGCGGTTCAACCGATGGAATAAATCGCCCTCAATCGAGAAGACGTGATGATTGCCTTCAAACGTCTTGACTAACGGTCTCGCATAGTCGGAGGGAAATTGCATGAGCGGCAACTTGTCCCAGAATTGATTAATCCAGAACCCTCGCTGGTTGCTCCAGCTTTCTCCACCTGCTTTTTTCCAGAAATAGGATGTATAATCCTTGTACTGCAAGTGTACAACTGGCAGCTGAACCCCTTGATAGATCTGCATAAATTCGTTCATAAGAATGTTGAGCGAAATACCGTCCAACACAATATGATGAGAGTCGAACAATAAGTAGTGTCCCTCATGGCTGGCATCGACAATTGCTACACGCATCAGCGGCGCTTGCGACAGATCAAATGGACGAATATAATCTTGTAAAACTTGTTCAATTGTCCGCTCATTCATAGATTTTTGATCTATATCGAACGCAACCTCATCATGAACACGTTGATACACTTCTCCATCTTCCAAGAAAAATGAAGTGCGAAGTACTTCATGACGATGAATCATTTGCCTCAGCGTGTCGGCTGCCTTGCTACGATCAAAAGCGCCCGTAATTGATAAGATACCGGACATGTTATAGCTGGTGTTCGCTCCCTCCAGCTGACGTAGGATATACATTTTTTTCTGTGCGGAAGATGCACGGTAATACGGCTGAGGTTCTGCTTTCGGTATTGGCTCAAGTACAGGTTGCCGTTGCTTGCTTTGTTGCGCAATAAAAGATGCCAATTCACGGATTGTTGGATATCGGGCAACATCTTGCAGCGCAATGTCTACCGATAGTTGGATCTGTATTCTAGTTATCAGTTGCGCCGCCTTTAGCGAGTGGCCACCTATGGAGTAAAAATGGTCGTCTATGCGAATAGTTTCCATTCCCAGCAGTTTGCACCAAATGCTTGCTAACTCGGCCTCCACTTGGTTATCGAAATGCACAGCTCCTCTGGCTTCCGTGGCCGTGTATTCCAACTGCTGTAATGTTGTCTTGTTTAGTTTGCCGCTTGTTGTATACGGCAGCATTTCCATCTCTTTGTAAAAGGACGGAACCATATATTCTGGCAATCGTGAAGAGATATGTTCTCGTATCTTATTGCAGTCAACCGGGCTGCTGGCAACATAGCATACCGCCAGCATTTGCTCGTCTCTTGGTCCTGGAACGGCCACCACCGCAGCTTCCTTAATAGTTGGAAGACGTCGTACTACAGCCTCAATCTCTTCAAGTTCAACACGGTTTCCGCGGATTTTTACTTGAAAGTCTTTACGCCCAAAATACTGTAGGGTACCGTCTTCCAGCCAGCGTGCTAAATCGCCCGTGCGGTAAAGACGGCCATATGCAGTCTCAAGATAGGATGCTACCGTTCTAGCCTCATCCCCAATATAGCCTGCCGTTACCCCCATTCCACCTATGTACATCTCCCCCGTACTGCCTCTCGGCAGTAGCCGCAAATCCTCGTCCAGTATATACACGCTTACGTTATAGCTGGGTTTTCCAATGGGAATCGGACCAGTAAATGTCAAATTCTCTAGCACGCGATATCCCGATGTAGAGATACTATTCTCCGTTGGACCATATAAGTTATATAGCGATGCCTGCGGCAAAAGCGCATAATGATGCTGTACCAAGCTGGCCGTCATCATTTCACCGGTGCAAATAACTTTCGTGACGGAAGTAAGCGCCCCTTCCGCCATATGCTCCAGCAGTGCGCGATACATTGTCGGCACGACCAGAATGAAATTAATATGATGAAACTGAATCAAATCAACCAGCTTCTTTGGCGATTTGTTGTCGTTGTCCTGAAGTAAAACAAGCGTCCCACCACCTAGAAGCGTACAAAAAATTTCAACAACAGAAGCATCGAAGGTCAATGTTGCGATTTGCAGTGTTCTCGTTTCAGCATGAATGCCAACGAATTCATTGTGCCACCACAGTGAATTGATTAATTGGTTGTGATTCACCACAACACCTTTCGGTATCCCTGTGGAACCGGATGTAAACATCGCGTATGCAGGCGAAGCTGATGAAAGACAGTTTCCTTCCATCGCTAACGCAGATTGCCTTTCCCACAGGTTTAAATCCTGCACATTCAGTAGCTCTAACCCAAGTTCGCTGGCCAGGTCCATATTTGCGTTATCTGTAATCACTAACGTCGGTTGAATCTGATCGATAATCTGCTTAATTCGTGCAATCGGCATAACAGGATCCAACGGGATATAGAAGGAACCGCTCTTTAATATACCGAGCAGCATTACGATCATTTCCGTCGAGCGGCCGCATAATACCGCGACCGGCCGACTTATGCCTGTAACCTTGCCTGAAATGACCTTCGACAGTTGGTCTGCCTGTTGCTGTAACTGCGCATAGGACAACTGTTTATCGCTATGTATTAGCGCCGTGGCATCAGGCATTCTATCTGCCACTTGATCGAACAGTTCATGCACGCATCGGTCTACTGGCACACTGACAACGTCTATATAGCCAGCGTACAATTGCGGCTCTTGTTCCATTGTAAAAACGGGCACATCGATGATCCGCCTATCCGGCTGATCGATGATGCCCGTCAATATATTGCTATAATGATGAGCGATTCGCTTCATTATAGCTTCCTGAAACGAAGAAGCATCGTAATTAAAATGAATGTCCAGTATATCATCATCTTGCTGTATTTCTACGATTAGCGGATAATTCGCCGTCTCAAACGAATGAATGTTCTCAATCTCAAGGTCTAGGTTCAAGTTGCGCAGCGACTTATTGATCGGGTAATTTTGAAATAAAAACAAGCTGTAAGCCAGAGCACTGTGCGCATCAATCCCCAAATACGTCTTAAGGTCGGCGCCTGATACGGTGAGGAAAGGACTCCTTTCGTGCTGCTCTCGGCTCAATACATGAAGCAAATCTCCAACCGTAGTCGTCGCGTCCCACCTTACCCGCTGTGGGTAGGTAGAAACAAATAAACCGACGATCTCTTCTATACCGACCAGCGATGCAGTCCTACCTGTATGCGCCACTTCGAATAGGATATCCTTCGTTCCGCTATAATTGCTTAGTAACACAGACCACCCTAGCTGCAATAAGGTGCTAATCGTCACTTCGTATCTACGGGAGAGTCGTTCCAAGGTTTCCGTCATTTCCGTACTAAGACGGATATGTAACGAGCGATGATCCTTGGTCTTTCCGTCATACCTATTGAACGGAAGAGCTGTCGGTGCGGTAAAATCATGTAAGTAGTTTTTCCAATAAATCGCCGCCTGAGGGTTCTCCTTCGCTTCCTTTAAGTAAAGTAGGTACTGCTTATATTTCACTTTAGGGCGGATTGTCACTTCTTGCCCCTTGACCAATCTGCCGTAAATCGAAAAAATTTCATTTAACATCACCCCGGAACTCCAACCGTCCATCATGATATGGTGGAAAGACCATACGATCATATACTTGTCATGTGCGGTCTTGATTGTTCGAATCCGCATGGTGTCGCCGGACTCTAGTTGAAATCGTTTCTTCTTGTCCTGTTCTAGCAGGAGCTCTAACCTTTCGCCTTGAGCGTCATCCCCCAAAGCCGACCAATCATAATGCGGAATTTCAATTACCTTTTGTTTCGTAATAATCTGGACCGGAGATTGAATATTCTCCCAGCGAAACACGGCACGCAACATTTCATTACTAGAGACCGTCATTTCTACCGCTCTGCTAAAGCACTGGTGATCAAGCACACCCCGAAGATAGAGAATATGCTGACCATGGTAGTTTATCGAAGCCGGCTCCAGACGATAATGATACAGCATGCTCTCTTGTGTCGGACTTAGCGGGAGTATATCGGCTACGTCACTTGTTTTCATAGATTCTCTCCCAATTTAGATACTTTAAAGCGACATTAAATGATGCTCCGTACTATTATCCATCGCTTCGCCGGACTCATCCACGTACGGCAGTCCATTATATTTGAATACATGGTCGAGGCAATACATCTCGCCTTGCTTATAATCGAGCAATAGAATTTCTTCTGGCGATGTTGGAACGAGTTGCTTCAGACGTTCAGGCAAGTATTGCGGAGCAACGGCCTGGTGCCATTTCAACAAGATTTTTTCCGGTTGCTGACTGCTTGGATAGAACCCGCAAATCTCGAATTTACCGAAATCGTGGGAGGTAAGCAGAACCCCCTTCTTCTCCAGCCCGCCAAGGTTCCGTTTAGACTCAGCGACATTACGGAATGCCTCATCCAACGTTATGGCGTACTGCTCCACGCCGCGAACTGGCATAAATACCGTCATATAGTAAGAGATGATTTGGTTGTCCAAAAATTTTCGCTGCAAATCAATCAATGTTTCGACCGTTTCATTCACACCGCGGATGACAGCCGGTTGTCCCCTAACCTGTACACCAACATCTTGCAATGCTCTGGTTGCTTTGATAGCCATCGGGCTAAGTTCACCTGGATGATTAAATTGGGATATGACGCTTACTTGCTTGCCATCCATCTTTTTCACTTTACGGAAAAACTCTAATAATTCCTCGTCTAGAAACCGTTCTGGGTAATATGCCAAGCCCTTCGTGGCAAATCGCACTAAACGGATATTCGGTGCAGCCAGCAAGGATCCAATTAATTCAGTAAGTTCAGATGTCTTACGGAAAGATGCAGGATCGCCACCAGTGAGAAGGATGTTATCGACATACGAATTTTTCTCTAAATACTGAAGTGCCATATTAAGCTTGTCGTTTATTTTTTTGTGTTCATGCTCTTCATGACGGATCTCGTTCACTTTATAACAGAATTGGCAGTTGGCGATGCAATAATCATCGATATGGAGCAGCAGCGTCTTCTTATATTTATGCTGCAGGAATGATGTATCACCTTGCCGATATGATCGATTTCCATACGGGTCGAATCTTCCCTTAAATGGCTTCGTACCAGGTGGAGGGAGCACGACATTTATCATTTGAGTACGGTAGGGTTCTGTTTGTTCAGCGATCAGATTGGCATAATATAGTGTAACTTTAAATGGCATATAAGACTGCTCCAGAAGGGTGCGTCTCTCTTCCTTCTCCCCATCGCTAAACCCTACAATTCTAGCAAATTCCTCTAAGCCTTTATTTCCTACGAGCAATTCAATGTTCACAGTCTATCTTCCTCTCAAATGGAATGTGTGATATATGGTGGTATCTATTGAATGAAGATGCGCAAACTCCAACAGCAAATAGGTATTGAAGTCAGAATCAAACCTTCAAAAGTCAATTGACCTAACACGTCTCAAACACAACTTACGCTCATATGCTGTTGATCAGTTAGTCATCATGGAAAATCTCGTATGTGTGAGATTGTCCCTGCATATGCCTCATTACCGATGTATGTACCATATTTAGCCCAGTTTGTTAACTCCCGAATCGCATCAGACACTGCCCTTGCGACGAATGATAGCTGTACTGCATTCAGATGTTTGCTATATAGCAAATAGACTTGATCGATAATTACGACCAAGTCTTAGAAATAGCTTTTTTCCCGTTACCACTTCACATCGAAAAGATGATCCTAATATCGCCTTTTCTTTCGATTGATCGATTGGAACAGCTTCTTTCGCTTCTCCTTCTGCTTCAGTTCTTCCCGCTTGTTATCTTTAATCGCAAGATGTTGCGATTCTTTTAGAAGCTTCACATAGCTTTTGAATCGCTCGGTGCTCAGTTGTCCTGTCTCCATCGCCCTCTGCACCCCGCACCCCGGTTCTCCTTGGTGTAGGCAGTCCCGATACTTACATGTGGCAACGAGTGATTGTATATCTTGGAAGTTATGATCAATCTGCTGGTTCTTCCACATTTGCAATTCTCGCAGACCAGGCGTATCAATAATCATGCCGCCTCTAGAGAGCATCACCAATTGCCGATGCGTCGTGGTATGTTTGCCTAACCCGTCGTGCGCCCGTACAGCGCCCACAGACATAATATCTTGCTCGCTTAAGCAATTCACTAAAGTGGACTTACCGACGCCAGAGGATCCTAGCATGGCAATCGTCCGACCGGGTTTGCAATATTGGTTCAATTCATTAATCCCTTTTTGGTGCACTGCACTGATTACATGCAGAGCGACGTCGGGGGCAATCTGCTGTACTAGACTTATTTTATGCTCAACATCATTACATTGATCGGCTTTGTTTAAGAGGATAACTGGATGAGCGCCGCTCTCACTTGCCATAACCAAGTATCTTTCCAGACGGCGGAGATTAAAATCATTGATTAAAGAATTTACTAGAAACACAGTATCGATATTTGCAACGAGCACTTGTTCTTCGGTCGTGTTGCCAGCCACTTTCCGAGAAAACTTACTAAACCTGGGCAAAATGAAATGAATGATCCCTTTGTCCATTTCATTCATTTGTTTATAGATGACCCAGTCCCCCACAACGGGAAAATCACGTTTGTTTTCAGCCGTATATTGGAACTTTCCAGATACAGTTACCTGTACGGTCTCTGCTTCCGTCATGATGGTATATACATACCGATGCTCTTCAATTACTCTACCGACATGGAAACCTTGCTGTTGATATAGTAAGAAATACGGTTCAAAACTTTGCTTCCAACCCAATAAGTCTAGCCCCATTCAATCACTCCGATCATGTTTTGCCAAAGGGATTATGGCCAGGTTACTCACATAATCTAATTAATTATTGCTTTTTCGATTGATTCAAATTATTTCAACCTGTAATAACGGATAATCTCATCTCCAATAATTTCACCATTCATATAAAAACCCATTGATTCGTATAAATTTGCTGCAGCAGTATTATTGGGGCGATGTCCTAGTTTCAATTTGTCCGTATCATAGTTATTTTTGAAATAATTGATCAATTTAGAAAGGGCTTGCTTGGCATATCCTTTTCCTTGAAATTTCTCCTCAATCATGAACGTCGTTAGCCAATACTCGCCATCATCCGGATCTAAATTGTAGATGAGAAAGCCTACCATTACATCGTCAGCATATATGGCCTTCAAGCGAAAATGAGTTGCAAACTTGGACTCTGCTATCCAATACACGACAGGAAATGGATATAATTTTAGCTGCTCCTCGCTGACACGAAGCTGTGTCGCGGCATACCAATTCTGCTCTGTAATTTCTTCTAAACGCACGTTAACTTTGTCCAATCGTCACGCCTCACTCTCTTAAATTGGAAAAAAGATATTGTCCCAAGTATTTATCGATAGCTTCGTTACACCGTCAATCATCAGAAGTGACGATTTATGACCTTGAATCAGAGTCGGAAAAGCTGTTTAAGCTCTTCTGTCGATAGGCCAGCCAACTCAAAGTCTGAGGACGTGAATTCCGGGTTTTCTTTGGCAGTGCAATACTCAACGATTGACTTGATGTGTTCTTCGAATGCTTTCAGAAACTGTCCCATATGCTCTGCACTTAATCGGAATGGATTGTAAGTAATTTGAATGGTTAGCTTATCGGTTACGACTAAGCAGTTAACTTCGATTAAACAGCTAAGCTGATTCGATAGGCTGAATTCTACACCTGTCTCCGCCATCATAATTTGAAAGTATTCATTGTCTACCGCTTTGGAGAACTCCCCCAAATAATTGAATCGAATGTTATCGCGCTCGCTTTCTTGTATTGCGCCACAAATGTATTTATATATGCCGTAATTTTTCCCATTGTGAGGTACACCCCTGACAAGTTCCTTCATCTCCTTGATCTGTTCACCCAGCTCATCGCTGTTAAGATCGGCATGTAAAGGATACAAGCTGGTGAACCATCCGACGGTCTCTGTTAAGTCCAACCTCGAACCTTCCTCCCTGCCGTGGCCCTCTAGCTCAACTGTAATTGCATTCAGATGCGTCATTTGTCTGATCGTGCGAATTAATGCTAGCACCAGCAACTCTCTTGTCTGTGTATTAAATGCTGTGTTCACGCTGGATAAAAGGCCGCTTGTGACTACCTCCGGTAATTCAGAATAAATGGTACTGGACTCGTTTATCAGGCCTTCCTCCTGAATCGCATGAGGATACCGGAATGGATGAACGTTTACATCCCGCCAATAATCCAGCTCGTTTTGCGACATGGATTGGCTTTGCAAATACAAATCTTCAGCCCATGCCTTGTACGAATACGTTTTAAACGGTAATTCCAAATCTTTTCCTTCCCGTAGCTGCTTCAACAACATATGCAGATGGGACAAAATAATTCGCCATGACACCCCGTCCATGACTAGATGGTGAGCAGTTAGCAGGAAACGGTTATCTTGCGTGCCGAGAACAAACAGGCCAGCCTGAACTAACAAATCCCGGGTGAGCCTTGTTCTACTTTTCATTTTCGTAGCAATTTCAATAATACATTCTCCTTGCTGGATCTTATGCATATGGGATAAATCAAAACAGTCGATACTGTGCTGATGAAATAAGTGGTCTTTATTAAAAAACAGTTCATTGTTACCATCTAAATTGAGTCTTAGTGCATCGTGATGTCGGATGATAACGTTCCAGCACATCGTTAGCTCTTGAAGTGTGATTTCCGGCGAGATCGAAATCATAATCGACTGGTGATACTGTTCCGGATTATTCAATTGTAACGACATAAACCACTTAATCGCAGGCGTTTTCGGCAATATCCCGCTCACTTCATCTCGAGATCCAATAACTTTATTCACTTTTTCAACAGATAAGCTCATGTCTTCGATAACTGGACTTTTCAAAATATCTGCAGCAGTTAACGTTAGTCCCAAAGCTTTCATCTTTGTTGATATTTGAATCGCGCTGATGGAATCCCCACCTAGATGGAAGAAATGGTCGTTCATGCCGACACCGGCAATGTTCAAAGTTTCTTCTATCACTTGCAAGAGTGTATTTTCGATCTCATTGCGTCCACCGACATGATTTTCACGTGCAATTTGCATCTCGGGTTTAGGCAATTGCTTAATATCCACCTTGCCATTAAGTGTTAATGGAATCTGTTGAAGCTGCATGTAATAATCCGGAATCAAGTACACAGGAAGTTTTAGTGCTAGGTATTGTTTCAGTTCGAAATCCGAAAAAGATATGTCCGCAACTAGATATGCACATAGATGTGAATTTCCGTTCGGGCCCTCAATCTCAATTACAACTGACTCGCGGATAGCAGGATGATTCAAGAGATTATATTCAATTTCATTCAAGTCGATTCGATTCCCTCTAATCTTCACTACCTGATCTGCTCTGCCTTCATATACAATAATTCCATTTAGTGTGGCATGAGCCAAATCGCCCGTTTTGTAAAGTCGCTCATTGAAGTCATGGTGATAAACAAAAGCCCTCGTTGTTAAATCATCACGGTTCAGATATTCCTTTGCCAGTCCCCAACCTGCAATATACATTTCCCCTGTAACGCCGTAGGGGACTGGCACCAAATCAGGATCCAGTATATAAATCCGAGTATGATCGATTGCCACACCGATCGGAACTGAAACATCGTCATCCCGGTTTGGATCGAATTTATGAATCATGCAGCCTACGGAAGCTTCAGTAGGACCATATTCGTTATAAATTTCAATATCATGTCCGAAAGCATTCATGATGTTACGAGCAACACTTACTTTCAAGTCCTCCCCGCCCACGATAAATCGTTTCACGCTTGCCGCCGTATATGTTTGATGTGCGATCATAGAGAGATGTGAGGGAGTAAGCTTAATGATGGTGGATTTATTTTCTCTCAATATCGTAAATAGCGGATGTCCCTCTATTGCTGGAGGATATACGATAATTTGCCCTCCGCTCACAAGAGGCGTAAAGATAGAGGTAACCGTCAGATCAAAGGCTAGCGAAGAGAATAACGGAAATACATCCATTTCGCTCTTTACATAAACACTTTTCGCCCATTGTATATAGTTCGTCAAACCTTTATGATAAATGACTACACCTTTCGGCTTCCCAGTCGAGCCTGAAGTGTAGATCACATATGCCATTCCATTAAGCGGATCTACTGTGGTAGCTGGATTGCTTATTGCTTCTTCAGACCACTTATTTGTATCACGCAAGTCGATGATGGTATTGACGTTTAATGGGTCGTTTATATAACGTTCTTCATTCACAAGCACAACCGAAATACCTGAGTCCTCAATAATTAAGTTAATTCTTTCCCAAGGCGAGTTTGTATCGATCGGCACATACGCTGCACCTGTTTTTAATACACCAAGAATACCGATTATCGTTTCGATTGAGTGCACGGTCACCATGCCGACAAAATCACCGGGTGCGATATTTTGTTTCAGCAAATATCCGGCCAAACGGTTGGCTTCTTCATTCAATTCTTTGTACGTTAAACATCGATTCTTTAAGGAGATTGCAATACGATCAGGCGTGGCTGCGACTTGTTCCTCGAATAGTTTTATCACACTAGTTTCAGGTGGGTTTATTTCTTGTGCATGCCGACTGTCTTCAACCAGCTTATGCATCTCCGATTTTGACAATAGTGTTAGCTTACCGACTGATTCATACGGATTTTCCACGATTTGATCGATAAGATTGTTTAGTTGATCGTGTAATGCTTCAATATCGGATTCGCAATAGGTCTCTAGTTTATAATCGTATTCAATTGTGGCGGTATTCTCCTCTCCCCATTCCCGGATGATGATCTGCAAGGAATAGGATTGTCGCCCATTATAAAACTCCACATTCTCGACTTCCAATTCGCCGAATTCTCGCTTAAGCTTTGTATTATAACAATTGACACATGTATCAAACAGCCGATTGTCCCCATGTTCACGTGTGAAGTTAATGTCCTGCAGCAATAAATCAAACGGATATTTTTGATGCTTATAGCAACTAGCCGTTTCAGCGTAAACAAGTTTGATAAACTCAACGGCGGGTCGAGTGCTGTCTACGCTAACCCGGATCGGTATCGTATTCGTAAACATGCCGAAAATGCGCTTTTCATTTCGGCCGACCCTGTTCAATACAGGAGATCCAATAATCAAATCTTTTTCAAACGTCGTTTTATTTAAATAAATCATAAATAGTGCGATGTAAAATGAATTAATGGAACAATTGAATTCTGAAACGTTTTTTTTTATTTTCGAGAATCTGGATTCATTCAAAAAAAATACCTTCCGCCTGCCCTCAGGAAAATCCATTGATCTAAGGGGTAATTTGGACGGTAGACTGTTAAATTTATCGTTCCAAAACTTTTTATCTCGTAGAAATCTTTCAGATTGTAAATAGATCTGTTCCCCTTTAATGTAATCCGTATAACGGTTATCCATTATATCACCTGTAGGAATTCCATTAACAAGCTTCAAATATAATTCCGCTATTTGGCTTGTTAGAATTTCCATTGACCAACCGTCTGCAATAATATGATGCATTTTAATAAAGTAACCAACTGCACCGCCTTCGATTGTGAATACTGCAAAATAAAAAAGCCTGTCCACCAGAATAGAGAACGATTTATCCGATTCATTAATCATAAATTTCTCTATGCTTTGCTTGTCACCTTCCACCTGCTCAAAATGAAAGCTTGGCACAGCTTCTTGCTGATATTCCGCAACATACTGCTTAACTTGTCCATTGTGCATTTCAAGACGCAATCTTAATCCTTCATTTATACCAATCGCCAATTGAATGGCTCGTTCCAACATAGTTAAGTTTACAGTTCCTCTTAGGATTACCGCTCCGCCAATATTATAAATCGATGTGGAAGGAGAGAGTTGTTCCTCATACCATATTCTTTTTTGAGCATGTGTTAAGTCAAAGTAAACGGTAGAACTCATCATTCATACCTCCTTCAAAGAAAATCCAGTTTTTCCCTGAACTTCATACATAACTTCGCCTTTTCATACATGAAGCAATACATTTCAGAACCTAACTTCTGAGCCCTCATTCGTCATTTAACGTCACGAACTAACAATTAATACCAAAAGTTTAATTATCACCGATCAAACATATTCACTATCAAAAATTGGATTTATTCGCTTAAATACTGAAAGGATTCCAATGTCAATTGTTCAAAACTCATCTCAATAATATTTTCAGGAAATTGATTCGTGGTGGCACAAACCGAAAGCTTGTATGAACTTTCAATATGATATTGCTTAAATTGCAGATTATTTTCATAGGTATTTCTATTCTCGAATTGAATATTTTCACCATTAACAGAAAAGGAAATCAGATTCAGGGAAATCGATAGACCAACACCTACATTCTTGATGTAACTTTCCTTGAGCGTCCACAAACTATAAAAGTAATCCAACCTTTTTTCTTCCGGCATATTGACCAGGTGTATCCACTCGAGATAAGAAAAAACCCGTTTAGCAATAGCCAGATCGATCAGTTTTACTTCCTCAATGTCGATCCCTATCGGAGTTTGATCGAAGGCGCATACCACCCAATGCCCAGCATGAGACAGATTGAAATCAAGAGCATAATCTGTTAGATAAGGTTTACCATAGACATTGTATTCAAAATGTATGTCGCGATTTTTTAGCTGTATTTTTTTAGATATAACCACCCTAATGAGCAGTTCAACTGCAAGTGATCTGTAACGATCCTCTTTCTTTACAAACCGGTTTATTTTCTCCCTCTTTTGCTTCGGAACTAGTGACAATAGATCGGACAATGCACATTCATTTGGGAGCGTCTTTAACTTCGATGCAAATATTTCCAATAATGTATCCCTCTAAGTATAATTCATCAAGCAGTATGTCGATAGTATGATTTGCTTGCCAGCCCCCCATAGAGCCATCGCTCCTGAGATATTTATTGTAGCAGTTCTCATTTTTGTATTCGACTAAATTCAAGGGAAGTAAGCCTTCCATCAGCAAATAAACGATTTGTCCTCTCCCAGCTAGCTGCTACTTATATATTCAAACCCTCAATAAATTCCCCAATAGCTTCAAGTGTTTGAAATTGACTGAAATCCAGCAACTCATCCGGTAATTCTATTCCTAAATTTTGCTCGATGGCCACTACAAGATGTATATATTCTACAGAATTAACCCCCAGATCTTGTAAATTTACCCTCCACATATCTTTATGCATCATTCTCTCGGAATCTAGATTCTTTGCAATATTTATTAACTTTTCCTTCATTGTATCCATTTTCGTTCTCCTTTTAATCGTAATATTTAAATCGAAACTGACATGAGACCTATAAAGTTGATTCTATATACGTTGAACCAATGATGCTTAAATGCTTATACAGAGCCGATCAAAGATTCCGACATTTTTACGAATCTCAGCAGTCGTATGGTAAAACACATTGTTAATGACATCTGCCTTCAGCCACTTCCACAGTTCTTCAACAAGGTTAAGTTCAGGGCTATAGGGTGGGAGAAAAACAAGTTCAAGCCGTCCTTCATTTTCTTGCAAGAAACTTCGGAGTAACTTGGCATGATGGATTCGCGCATTGTCTAATACCATGACGATTTTGCCCGTTGGATAGGAAGCCAAAACTTGTTTCAAGAACTCAAGAAAGGCTATCGCATTGTACTGCTCGTCCTCTTTCCAGAGGATTTTACCCTCAGCATAATCTAACGTGGCCAGCAGTTTTACGCCACAGTGCTTGCCTGTCGTCTTAATGATTCGCTGTTTCCCTTTTGCGAACCAGGTTCTCTGAAGCGCTTGATAATCACAAATCATGCTTTCGTCTTCAAACAAAAGATGATCAATTTCGCCATTCTCGTAATTTTTTAACCTTGGTAGGGTGGTTTCGACAAACAAGCATTGTTTTTCTTCGTCAGTTGCTGCAAGCGTATAGGTGGGCTTGGTATAGCTGATTTCCATCCGTTTCATGAGTTTGGAGACACCCCGAATCGAGTAGATTTTGCCATACTCCCGAAGGATATATTCACCGATAATTTGAAGTGTCCAGTTGAACTTGGCGGTAAATCCAACGTCATGCGGAACAAAGTTCAAAATGTCTTTTTTCAGCTTTTCTTGCTGCTCCTTGCTTAGTTGCTCTGGCGGTCCAGGTGAAAACTTCATTTCCGTCCATTTTTACGATATAGTCGTAAGTAGGTGCTGACGGTGCTTTTCTTTCTGTCGATACTCACGGCAATATCCTCATGGGTTTTGCCCGAGCAGGTGCAGTTTTACGGTCTGATATCGTTCGAACATGCGTCTGCTCTTCTCGTGCTTTAGCCGCTGCTCTACATCCTGTACTTGCTCCTCAATCGATTTCATAAAGATCACCCGTCCGAATAAGTTATACTGTTTTATTCAACGAATGCGTTTGGGAATTCCTTCCAAATGAATTTAATTCAACTTATGTAGAAGCAACTTTACATTAACGGTGATAGACCGCATAACAGAGGTCTAGGCTATGTATATAATGGTTATCCGAACAGCAACCTGTTATGAATATAGCGAACGACCTCGTCTACGGTCGCAAGTGCCTCCATCGATAAATCGTCTTCGGAAATATTAATCCCGAATTTGGACTCCAAATTTAAAATGAGTCGAATAAAGCTAATCGAATTGATACCGTTATTCGATAATATGTTATCAATGGAAGTTGACTTAGGAAGCTCGAGCAACTCTTTTATCATCACTTCGACTCGTTCCTTTAAATTGAGACATAAATAATCCCCTCTTGTTTCTGATTTATCCGCCGCCAAATTAAAGGTATCAAAGCCAATATCAATCAGCTTCTCCTTTCCCATAAAATTAACTACAAGTTTCGCTCGCTTCTTGTGCCTGTTGATCTTTTTGATACGACTTTCCATACCGAGTAATGGACCAGAAACAATGGTCACAGCTTCTTTATTAATCCAGAATGTTGAGTATTCCATAGTATCGTTTTGAGGATTAATAAGCTCCAAAATATTTGCCATTTCTTCATCTGGGATATATTTAAAATATGCTTCTTCATCTTGATAATTTTCTTTAAGCACAGTGTCTTTTTTGTTAGAATAATTCAAGAGCGATAAAATATTCGGAATCATCATTATTTTATAATAGTTATTGAAATCCATTTTTATCTGTACAAAAACATAGCTAGGAAACATCATTTTGACGACACGCAAGATTTGTCCATTTCTCTTCTCCGATACTATTCTTTTGGGAATACAGCATTTGCATTGGACATTTCCTAATTGGATTTGAAGTTTGCGTCTCACCTCCTCTTCCTTTCCGGTTCTTACAAAAATAGCGTACCATTTCATACTTATTCCACCTTGTATCTGGATATTCAGAAATAAGCAAATAAAAAACACTTCCCATATCACAAACGTCATGACAGATCGCTGATGATATGAAAAGTGGTAGTTAACTATCGTTTTGCTGAAATCCTCTTCTGCTAAAGGCACAGCTTCGCCCCTTCATGCAAAGAATCAAAATTGCACTATAAGAAAATTATTATACTAAACGGATCATTTAACGTGCCTAAACAACGATTAGACGACCTTCGTTAATTTTTAAAATAGCATAACAATGCTTATTATGTGATTTTAGGTTATATTGTCCATATATAAAGTTAGCTGGAAATCAAAATGTATTTGTATTATACACTACTATTTTGCGTTAAGGTGTCGAAAATTGTCACCAAGAAAATGTTTTTTTTAGTTTTTTTGTAAAATTATTCAGATATTCTTCTGGAATTATGACATTATATTGAAGTGCTGGTCTTGGAGCGTATCCGAATTCGTTTAAGATGGATAGATGAGATGGCAGGTAAGCCCTTGGAAGCACCCGATGTCGAGCACTATGAAGTCCTTAATAAGTATAACGAATCGTTGAGTCCGTAGCGAACTACAAGGCAGCTGAACATATTTTTTGAGAAACTCCTGCGATTTGTCGGCTTGTTGGGAGTCGAAAAGTTTCGCTTTTCGTAATTTCTCCATCGCCATATACCCATTTAATGGGATTTTAACAAAGGGGATAGGGAAATTATCAAATAGCTCCCTATTAGCACAGAGGCTGCCACGATCAGCCTTGTGAAGTCGCTTTATTCAACTATCCGTGTCCGTTAGCCCCCAATGTTGCCAGATTGGTGGATTTTGGTATAGTAGAGGTAAAAACATTTACGAAGGTGAGGTTTGAGTTCGTTTTTTTAAGACCTGTCTGACGGTCTCGTGAGAAATGCTGTCGATAACATTCAGTTCCACCGCTCGGTCGGCTAGAAGCGTAAGCGTCCATCGGCTTCTGCCACTTGGAGGCTCGCTACAACTGAGGGCGATGATTTTCGCCTCAATTTCGCCAGTAACCTTCGGAGGGATCGGCGGTGTCGCTCGTTTCTTCCTTCCGATGGCGCCTTCCAAGCCTTGTTTGGCATATGCTTTACGAACCGTTATACACGGTATTGTCGTGCACTTGCATGCGCTCGGCTATCTCCAATTCTTTTAAGGAACCGCCTAGCCTGTTTTCATCGGCTGCCAACAGGATCTGAGCTCGTCTGATGGATCGAGCGGATGCTTTGCCCTTGGAGATGAAAGTACGTAAGCTTGCTTGTTCTTCCACAGTTAAACGGACGGGATTTTTGATCGGATGCATATTGGGATTCCTCTTTTTGGCGTAACTATAATATATCCATCCAACTTATACTATTTGATTTGAAAGACTACTAGATGGATTCAATTATCTGAGAAATTGCATCTTTCTCTCGAGTTTGAATTTCAGTTAACTCGACAATAACTTTTGGTAAATGTACTGGGTCACTATTTATCATATACTTTAGAAATAGATTGCGATGTATTAAGGTTCTATTGCAAAAATCCTTATAGTTTTTTTTGAGCTCATCTAACTTACCTTTAGAAGTAAAAATATCATTTCGATCAAAATAGTTAATCCTTTCAAACATGCATTTTTTATGTTCTGACAAAAAGTGAAATGGTTTGATTAACAGCTTCGATTCACTACCATTCAGTAGTTTAGAGAGGTAGTCTCTTAGTACTTCGTATACGTTTAAACCAAAGTATTCTTCGTAGTACTGAGGATCACCTATTTTTAATGCAGAGTTTCTCGAATACAAATAGTCCATAATTTGGTCTTTTATGTAGGGTATGTAAAGTTTATAGCTTTTTTCTGTATTCAGACAAATCATTTGAACACCATGTAACCAGTCTTTACTCAGATCTGTATTATCATATGCACATTGCATCTCGTTAAAGGTGCATGTACTCTCTACATACCTACCAGAAGCGAAGGCTCCAGCTATATAAAACTCTCTATTCTTTAAATTATAACCATGCACCATAACATCATGGGTAAATGTACTGAATTGCTTCGAGAATGACGAATTACTGAGCTTAGCCTCATCGATAAAAAAATACACATATGTATTCTTGTTAATTGCATCAATAAGAAAAGACGTAACATCTCCACTCCATTTTTCGTTAATAATCCATCTATCGGTTGAATTATTAATTATTAATGGGCATTTATGAATATAGGTCCAGCAATCATAAAAAGATAAGGTATAATTATTGGGTGAAGCATTTAATTGTATAAAGTTTGAAAAATACCAAGCTTCATAATCTTCATGGGCTGAAATAATTGATAAAAGGTTTGCAAATATAGGAAAAGTATAAATAGGTGGTGTACTTGTATGCAATTTTACTTCACTCATTTACTAAAACTCCTTCCTACAGATGCTTTACTTTTTTATGGAGAGCATTCCTTATAAATACTCTCTCAAAAGGGTCGCATAGAATAAAACTCCCTTTACAGCAGCTACATGCTCGCCATTACAACATCTCCTCTAATTAGTTTCTCTATTATTCTATTCCCGTTAAATTCTACCTGAATTTCGAAAGCGCATACGATCGATGCATAATGCTGAAGCAATGGCGATGAAAAAATGGGGGGTTCCCATGCTGGATGAAGACGAGAGCTTGTAGGGAATGGTCTTTCCCCCTCCGCATTAAAGAGGCAGCCCTTATTTCCATGTAAAATTCTGCTTAATCCTAATTCTAACTGTGCCACTCGCGCCTCGATTCATTTCCAGGTATACGGCCGGCGAAGTCCTTCATCAACTTTAGTATAGATGCATCGTTTCGCAGCGGTCGCGTTTGAAGCGTTCGAACGATTGTAGGCGAGCAGTTTGATCAGCACATCCAGCTCATTGGCCTTGAAATCGCCTGTCGTGATACGGTCAATGGAGAAGCCGTTCTTGGCTTCTTTGATGTAATTCTCCATGCAGCAACGTTGATTATAGAAGCGCCGCAGGTCGATCGACTCCCATTCTGTATTGGTCACCATCGCTTCGTACTACCTGTCGGTTCGAACACAATGCAGCCTTGACCGTCGTCGAATACTTGTGTTTTGCGGATGATCGCCACCCGGAGCGCCTTGTTCCAGGAGATTGCCTTGTTAATCAAGGTAATGCCTTCGATGATCCAGTCCTCGTCACCAAAGCGGGTCCAATACTGGCAAGCCTGTACCACCTTGGCCAGTCATTGGGTCCATTTCAGCTTGCCAACGTAGTCGATGTCTTTCTACTCCCACAAGCTGTAGAAATCTTCACCGCCAAAGCCCTTATAGATCCGGGCGTACTTCATCTTGCATTCTCCAATCAGGCCAAACGTTTGTTTCCAGAAGTCGGCTGCGTCGGTGGAAGAATGTGTATTGTTGGGGCGAAGCACCGCATTTAAGTTCATCCGAGTCAGACCTTCAAAAGCGAGCAGCGATGATAGCTTTTGCGTCCGGGCTTGTGTGGATTTATGCCCTCGGCGGCCCCGGACTGATCGCCGTACACCGTCTCTACCGTGAAATCCAGATCGAGAATCAAGTCGGACGGCAAGCAAGGTCGGATCGTCTCTTGATTCAGCAACCGCAGCTCGTTAACCAGCTCGGGGCAGAATCGTCCGAGCCTGGTTAATTCCTTGTACAGCAGACTGTGATGCGGGCAACGGCCTCCAAGGAAGAGCAGGATAAGGTGAATGAAAGAGAACGTTGTGTGTTTTGCCTCCGGAGAGGCTGCACATGGCGTCGTTAGCTTGATTTTTTCAAGAATGACAAGAAAGATTTTGACGCCTCCGAAGCTGGTTGCGTTTTGCAGTGAAAATTCAGACTTGATTTTGCTGATAGCTGTGATAGACTTCACCAAAAAAGTGCTCCTCTTTTTGGGTGATGTTGTTCCGACAAAAACCATTCTATCAAAGATTCGGGGCCCTTTTTATATTTTTAGTGAATAGTACTTTCGAAATTCAAGTTCAAAATCGTTTGAAACTTCTATATGCCTAATCATAACTTCCTTCACGAACTCATAATAAAAATGAATACACAGGAAATATTACCTTATATTTACTTTGATAGCAAGTTTGGTTTCTATTCTAAACCTACCAACTAATCATCTCTTGTCATAACTTATGCACTTCGTTGAAATAACTGGAAGCCTATCGAATACGGCGACACCGAAACAGGCCACCAAGTCATGAGAATAGACTTGGGCCAATAAGTGAAAATGTCTTTGTAACCCCATAAAGAACCTTCCTTACGGATAAATAGATGATGCTGAGCTATTGTTTGGCTTAGACCGTATGCATAATAACTCAACTTTCGCAGCATGAAATCGGCAAACAAGCCTTAATATAACTGGGCAAGGCAGCAATCCATTGCTGAAGTTGACGCCCAATCAAAGTGGATAGCTTTTTCCCTGCTTTCTTGGCTACTTCGTTGATCAAATCAAGCATCTGTTGCAAAGCAACCACCCAATCCAGTGTGCCGATTTCATCGCACAACAAATAAAACAACCCGCCAAAAGAGCGTGCGTCCGTGCTTTGCCGATGCTGCCACGCCAGTAGCATGTATCGGGAAAACACAATCGTCGTATGGCTGATCAGCAAATCGTAGGAACGGCCTTGAAACTCCTTTTGCAAGCGAAGCAGTGATTTGGTGCACTTGAAAAAGACCTCAATGTCCCAGCGGAATGCGTAAATCCGGATGATGTCTTCTACGGGGAGGGTAAGATCGGTCGCCAAAATCGCCAGCCACTCGTTTTTCTTCGAGCGATGACGAACAAACACGACTCGAACCGGAATACCCGAAGGAAGCTCGGTTTGGATCGAGCGGAGAATGCCGCGTTTCTGGCTCACGACGGGAGAGGCTGCCGCGTACAGTTCTTTGAGCGACAGCTTCCGGCCTTGAATAAGGAAACGTTTGTTGTCATTCTTCACCATGCCGATCACATCCATGCCGCGAGCCACGATTTCGCCGATGAGCGGCGCATGGGTAAACCAACTGTCCATTAAGACGTAAGAGGCATGGGTCCCTGTCTTCAGCGCCCGATCCAGCATGGACACGACGACCTGCGGAGCCGGCAGCAGCGCCTCTTGATGGCGTTTGTAGCCGTGCGACCGTTTGTCGATGTTCGCGTTCATGCCGTTGATAGCCGATTTGCTGGAACTCAGCAGCGCAAAATCAAGCGGCAAGAAGGTATGGCCGTCCGACCAACCCAGCGTGAGCTTGCGGAACCCCTTGTAAAACGTGCCGGTGGCATGATCTTTGAACCTGGCCAGCAACTCGACCGCTTTGCTGCGATTACGTTCAAACATGGAATCATCGATGATGAAGATTCGCCGAGGTCAAGGCATCCACCTTCTGCACGGCAGCCGCCCCGAGCAGAGTCAGGAAGCGACGCCAGGCAAAGCCGGTATGATTGAGAAAGCGATAAACGGCATCTTTGCCAGGAAACGAGTCGGCTTTGCTGCTCTCCAGCAAACGAAACCAGTTCTTCTGATGAAACAACAACACGAAAACGAGTTGAAACAATCGGGCTGGGCTGAAGCCAAACCGTTTGCGAAATCCGGCTTGCTGCAGAAACTTTATGACGTTCAGTTCTTGAAAAGCAAGCTTTAATTCGTTTGGCAGTTGATGGAGACCAGGCTGATCGTTTATCATGATGGAAGACACCTCTTCTTTCTGGTAGTGATTGCTCGACACTCTCACTTTACCAAACGAAGTGGTGTTTTTCTATTTTGCAAGCCAGGTATCGAATTGCTTATCATGCCTGCTGCTGCAAGGATTCAAGCCGATTTTTCATCTGCGAAAGTTGAGTCATTAATACAAAATTTCTCATAATTTCTTTTCGAATATTTTATGAGCTTAGAGTTTTTATTTATCACTCATAAATTTCGTCATCACATTACACTATAAATAATTGCTTCCCCTGAAATAAAATAAACAAGATGAATAAATTCATCCCGTTAAAGAAGTTCACTTCTTAAGTTTTTGAGCAATAATCTTGAAATAAGTATGATTGAAGAACAACTCCTGATCTTTATAAAATGGATTTAGTCCAGTTTCACTCTTATCTAATAACTCATCTTTTAAGTTATTTACTATAATTGACCTAGTTTCAAGATCTGTTCCACTCAACTCTAGCCAATCATTTACCTTTACTTCTACTTTCAAAGTGTCATATTCAAGTATTTCAATGCCAACACTCTCATAAAGGTTAATAAGTTCGGCTCTAGTTAAAGCTCTATTATGAGATGGATCTCTCAACGTTTCATATTTGTTATATCTCTTATCTAACTCAACATCATTAGGAGAAATTATATCAATTATTGCAATATTATTATTGCTATCTGCTCGACAAACTCGATTCATCTCAAAAAATACCTTCGCTGGTTCTAAAAAGTGATGAAAAGCAAAATCTACTGACTACAATATCAAATGAACTCCCTTCAAACGGAAGACTTTCGACAACTCCTTCTACAAATTCTATATTTGAAATCTCCCTCTGATCACTTTCAATCTTCCCCTGACGAATCATATCGGGAGAAATAAGTCCATCCTTTGTTATTACGGGCTTATCCATTACTTCCTGCAGTTAAACGACTATCTAATTCTTTTAAAATCGAAATGTATTACAAATCTACTATTTGGAAATAATAGTGATAGAGTTCGTCCATCGAAATTGGAATCTCCTGATAGCGTTATATTCAGACCTACTTAGTTTCATTGATTTAAAATGGAGCACACATTTTCAATGTCAACTGATGACAGGATTTACTCTAAAATAAAAATTGAAAGGGAGGGCAATCCACTGTCGCTATGAAAAATGAAATTATTTCCTTACTAAGCTACCCTGATAGAAGTCGATTGTATCAACTTCAGCCCATAAATGTTGGTACGCCCTATTGTGAATCCTTAACTAGTTATATTCAACGATTAGCGCAGGCTCATTCTCTTTCCGTCATTTCATTAGTTAAAGAACATATAGCACCAACAATTATGATTGAATATATTCATAAAGATGCACTTAGAGGTTGTTCTAGATTTTTTGATAGATCTAATGGACTAAATGGAAGTGGAGCGTTTAGTCGCCAATGTGTACAAGCATTGGCGATGCTTACTCATCTAACTGATATTTCACTCCTTACCCTCCAGAGATATGAAGATGTTCTAGTTTCCAAAAAAATGTGCAGATCACACAAAGCCTGGTGTCCAGAATGTTACTCTCTTTTGCAGGAGCAAAAGCAACCGATTTATGAGCCACTACTTTGGAGTATTAATGAAGTTAATATCTGTTCTATTCATAATCGTCCGTTAGAGCATCTGTGTCCAAATATATTCTGCAACAAACTGATCCCTACTCTCTCCTCTATTCTCGTTGTTGGGTTATGTCCACATTGCGGACAATGGTTGGGACAGATCAATAAAGATCAATCAAGATTGAAACCGGCCGAAAAAGATTTTTGGATTTCTCAATCTTTAGGAAAGTTAGTTGAGCATTATGATCGGAAAGAACAATTCAAAAAGGAAAACATCAGTTTCGCTATTAATCAATTATGCACACAACTGACTAATGGAAATATTGAAGCTCTCGGTAAAACATTAAACATTCCTAAAAGTACCATTTACCAATACCATACCGGAAAATTCACTCCATTTCTAAATACTCTTCTCGATCTTAGTTACCATGCTCAGATTCCACTTTTAGATCTTATACTAGCCAAGCCCATAAATATCATTACACAAAAAAACACTCCTAGACCAACCTCCGGTAGTAAAAGCGCTCGAATTATTTGGGCAGAAGTCGAAGAACAACTATTAAAAATTTCATGTGAGATACCGCCTCCCTCTTCAAATACAACTTCAAAAAGATTAATGATTTCAATTAAATCATTAAAGAAAAAATACCCTCAATTAATGTCAACCATTAGAGACAATTACAAAACCTACGTAAGTCAACGAGCGGAATTTCGTATTACGACCATACAACAAGATGTTATTAGTGCTACTCAAGCATTGCATTGTGAAGGCAAAACTCCCACTGCTAGAGCTGTTGAAAAAAAATTAGGACAACGTGCTGTGCTCAGGAGAAAAGTATTTTATGACACCTGGAAAGATGTTCGAAGAAGTTTTGTTGCTTAAACGTAAAGATCCTTCCCAGTACTTACGTATATTCCCTTCGACTCGTGGCAATATTATTCAGTAAAATCGAAATATGTAAAGGAGCCCAAACCATGCTGACAAAAGAACAATTAAACGCTTGGTACGTGAA
Organism: Paenibacillus sp. sgz302190; assembly: GCF_059820445.1. Classification (NCBI taxonomy): domain Bacteria; kingdom Bacillati; phylum Bacillota; class Bacilli; order Caryophanales; family Paenibacillaceae; genus Paenibacillus; species Paenibacillus sp. sgz302190. Next base: position 57,323 of record NZ_JBZYAO010000020.1, on the reverse strand, counting down.
AAATCAAATTAATGAAAAAGGTAGAGCGAAAATTGAAGAAATTCGAGATTCAGAACCAGTACGTCGTGTTAACAGCAACATTAAAAACGTGGCAGGACGATACCCTAGTCGAAAAATGAGTTTCTCAATTCAATTCGAGAGTCATACTGTAGAGCTTCCTTTTATATACGAGGTTGAACATAGTGATTCAGTATTGGAATACTATGACCAACCCAATTTGGTGAAATTTGACTATATGAGTCAGGTTAACGGGAGAGATAAACGCAAAGTATTCAATTCAACTCCCGATTTATTTGTATTGTATGATGACCACGGCTGTTGGGTAGAGTGTAAACCTGAAGAGAAGCTTCTAGAACTGTCACTCGAGGATCCTTATAGGTACTACAAAGATGAAGATGGATGTTGGAGATGTCCCCCAGGTGAACAATATGCCGAATCATTAAATTTGCAATTCAAAGTTTTTAGTTCGGAACAAATTGACTGGGTGTTGCTTCGTAACATAAAGTTTCTCGAAGCTTACTTCATTAATAATTATGAAGTAACCGAAGATCAAATTGAAAAAGTACAGTCAATCATTAAAGAGCAGCAGGGAATCGAATTAGATGTTCTTTTGGAACATGCAGACGAATTTAAAATAAGTTCCGATGTAGTAAATTCATTAATCGCGTCTAATTCGATCTACGTCGACTTAAAAAAATACGTATTAGCTGAACCACAGTACACTCATGTTTTTAGTGATTATGATACCGCTTGTGCTTTCGTACATTTAGAAAATGCAGAAACAGATATTTCTGCGAATATGTCTCATGGTTGTGTTTTGGAAGTCGGTAAGAGTCTAGTATGGGACGGCAAGGAGTGGGAAATTCTCAATGTTGGTTCTTCTAACGTTTCTCTTCGATCTCAACAAAACACAGTCGACCTAACTTATTCCCAAATCGAATCGTATGTACAGCAAGGAAAGATTATTGGCAGCAAACATGCAGATACTTTACACGCTAAAGTTCAAGAAGAAATGCTAAAAGCGAGTCGAGATGATTTAATGGTCGCGAACAAACGTTTGAGAATCATTACGCCTTATTTGCATGGAGAATCACCAGAGTCAGAAGATACTCCTCTGCGCACTATTCGAAGTTGGATCGAACAATATCGCCATGCTCAGCAAGCTTATGGTAATGGTTATCTTGGATTGTTACCTCGGGATCGCGATAAAGGAAATCGTAATAGTCGCTTGCCCGAAAAAACAAAAGAGCTTATAAAGGAATGGGTAAAAGAAAAGTACGAAACCTTTAAACAGAGGAAAAAAGCAGAGGTATACGGCGACTTTTTAATTGAATGCGATTTGAAAGGTATTGAAGGGTGTAGCTACAAATCTTTTGTTAAAGCGGTTAATAGTCGTCCAATCCATGAACAGGAGAAAAACAGAAAGGGCGAAAAAGCAGCTTATCGTTTCGAATCGTTTTATCTGGAGTATTCTCTAACAAACATTCGTCACGGCGATCGGCCTTTTGAAATTGGACATATCGATCATACCGAATTGGATATTGAATTGATCGATTCCGTGACAAAAAAAGTGCTTGCAAAGCCATATGGTACGATTTTAACTGATGGTTGCACACGAAGAATTCTCGCCGTCTACGTTACTTTCGATCCTCCCTCCTATCGTTCCTGTATGATGGTTTTACGTGAGTGTGTTAAACGTTTTTCCCGCTTACCGGAAACTATCGTTGTCGATGGTGGAAAGGAATTCTCAAGTGTTTACTTTGAAACGGTACTCTCCGCATTTGGATCAGCAAAAAAGGAGCGTCCTGCAAGTAAGCCTAAATTTGGTTCAACGATAGAACGAATTTTCGGCACTACAAACACTCGTTTTATTAATAACCTCACAGGCAATACACAGATTACAAAAAATGTTCGCCAAATCACCAAAAAAAATAACCCCAAGAAGCTTGCAGTGTGGAACATTGCAAATTTCACAGAACGTCTGAAACAATTTGCATACGAGGTTTACGATTGCATGAGTCATCCTGCTCTGAGAAATCAGTCACCTCGAGAAGCCTTTCTGTTGGGATTAAAGCGTACTGGTGATCGTACAGGAATGATGATTCCTTATGATGAAACATTTCGTATTTTAACCATGCCTACATCCGAGAAAGGAACCGCTAAGGTTGAGCCTGGTAGAGGCTTTAAGAACAACTACATCTACTATTGGTCCGATGCATTTAAACATCCGGATGTTGAAGGAGAACAGGTTCCAATTCGATACGATCCATATAATATTGGAATCGCTTATGCATATGTTAACAAACATTGGGTGAAGTGTATGTCTGACTATTTTGCTGTTTTTAATGGGAAGACAGAAAAGCAAATTAAAATTGCATCAAACGAATTAAAGAAGCAGTATCAACAGCATGGAAAACAATTTCGAATGGATATCAAAATTCTAGCCAATTTTCTACGGAATTGTGAATCTGATGAATTGCTTTTGCAACAAATGAAAGATAATGAAGTTCACAGTACGGTTACTGCATTACCTGGAGGAAAACCAGCGAAAACTAGTCAGCAAAGTAGTAAATTAGACAAGACCGCACCAAATTTCGAAGATGAAGAAATCTTCGATGTACAAGAACGCTACGGGGAGTTTTGATCTATGGCTGAAGCAACTCATGAAGGGGTAAATAAGGACATCCTTTCGAAATCCACAAAGGAGCGCAGCGATTATTTCGAGAAGAAAACAATATCCCATCCAAAATTGGAACAAGCATTTATAGATGCTAAAAAGAAAATTCTTATCGACAAGCATCCCCTTGTCCTTTTATATGGTCCAAGTGGAGTAGGTAAATCTACTTTATTAAAAAAATTACACGATGAGATTATTTCCTCTGTAATAGAAGAACTTCAATCTGATAAAGGAAGAATTCCCGTTGCTTATTTTGAAGCTAAAGCTGCAGAAACACTCAAATTCAACTGGGGAGATTTCTACCGTTCAGGGTTACTTGCACTACAAGAAGTCAGTATTGATAAGAAAATAGTTCCTATCCACCATTTTAAGCACGATTTAGTAACAAAATCCTCATCTAGAGAAACCTATTCAGCGCTCCGCTGGGCATATGAATCAGCACTCGTACATCGAAAGCCACTTGCGTGCATAGTTGACGAGGCCCAGCATATGTCAAAGATACAGCGTGGCAGTAAACTTCAAGATCAGATGGATGTGATAAAATCACTTGCTAATATTACTAAAGTCCCACATATTCTAGCAGGTCCATATGAGCTTGTGCATTTTAGAGATCAAAGCGCACAACTCAGTAATCGAAGTACAGACGTTCATCTACCTCGATATCAAGCTGAAAATAAGGAAGATATTAAAGCTTTCAAAACAGCAATCCTGACGTTTCAGGATTGCCTCCCTGTCAACGAAGTCGATCTGATTTCCCATTGGAAATTCCTGTATGAAAGGAGCATTGGTTGTGTAGGAGTTCTGAAAAAATGGCTCGAACGTGCTCTTCGCGAAAGTCTCAATGAGGAAAAAAATGAAGGAAAATCGCTTGGATTGAAACACTTAGAGAAAACAGCACTTACTGTAAAGCAATGCAGTAAAATGATAACTGAAGCACGTGAAGGTGAACTTACCTTGATTGAGAGTGAGGAAGAGCGCGAAACTCTAATTGTGAGCTTAGGATTAAGGTTACACAAGGAAGAAACAAGTATTGAGGAGAAGCCCAAAGGTAAGAATAAACAAAAACCTGGTAAGAGAAACGCACATCGTGACCCTGTTGGTCACCAGGGTTAGCCAAGGACTTCCTCCAGGACCTCAAGCATTAAACCATTGCTGAATACATTCACAGTTATTTGGGAAACATAAAATGATTTCCAAAAATAACGATGAGATGTGCAGCAATGGTTTTTTTATCCATTCCCAAAAGAAGTATTTTATATCCTATACCTCTAGGGCGCGTCTGAAAACTCATCATAATGGATCTACTTCAACAAAATCATGGCAGAAGCTAAAAAGGCGAAGCTCAAAAAATTTCGAGAAAGCTTATCATAGCGTGTCGCGATCCCGCGGAATTGTTTGAGTTTGTTGAAGAAACATTCCACAACATGCCGTTCTTTATAGTGAAAAAAGTCGCATTCCCAAGAATTTGCCGTATTCGATTTTGGAGGAATGCAGAACGTTGCATTTTGGGATTCGATATACGTTCGAATGTCATTTGTTCCGTAGGCTTTATCAGCTAAAACAACGCTTCCGGACAGCGTCACGCCGGAGAGGACTTCAATTGCCACTGTGCGGTCATGGATATTCCCAGGTGTTAAAAACAGGCGAATCGGATTACCAACGCCATCCACTACGGCGTGGATCTTGGTGTTTCGACCGTCTCGGGAAAGTCCAATCTCTTGGTTGTTTTCGGCGTTTTCAGCCCCTTTTTAGCCCCTGATGCATGCTGATGAGCTTTACAGGAGGTGCTGTCAATGGATACATCCTGCAAGTCCGCATCGCCAACCAAGGACTCAAAAATCTTTTGAAAAAGATCATCTTTGCTCCATAAACGAAAACGAGAATACACCGTTTTCCAAGGACTAAAACGTTCAGGCAAATCTCGCCAAGGAGCGCCTGTTTTTACTTTCCAAAGCATTCCATTCAGCATGACTCGATTGGGCTTTGAGGGTCTGCCTTCTCCTGTATTTTCGGGTGACAATAGACCTTGAATCCGTTCCCAGTCCTGGTCCTTAATTTCGTGGCGTCTTAGCATCCTTTTACAGGCTCCCTCGTGTGGTTTCGTCCCTGTAAAATTATGCTACGGTTTCTTCTTTGAAGCAATAGATAGTTTTCAGACACACCCTAATAAAAGATACTTACGGCTTTATTGAAAGCTTACAAAACTATTAATTATGAATAGTTATTCAAACCAACCAGACAATAATAGATCACATAAATAGTCGCCGCTGTACATATTGCCTAAATGTATGTTCCTTAAACTTAAAGAAATAATACACAGCAATGATAACACACTTCCAGTAAACAAATACTATCTCTATGTCTCAACTTTCACCCGGGAGATGAACACTTTTAAAAGGTGGCCATCTTTCGGGTTTTTAAGTATATGCATTGCTCCCCTGTCCAAAGAAAATAAAGTAGACTGCCGCCTCATCATTTAGCTAACCATGAAAAAATTGCCCAAAGGTATGCGAAGAATAGATTCTCTTTTCTAAAGATAATTCCAATTCGCCCATTTTCATCATCAAATTCGGCTAAAAATCAGAATTTTGGGGTAAAATAACCATATAAATTTTCAATATAGCGATTGGAGTAAATTGAAATGTCTGTTTACGATGATTACCCTGAAAGAAGTACACTCTATCCGCTACAGCTTCGGAATGATAATTCAGAATATATCGAAAGCTTACCGAGCTTTTTACTTAGGCTTGCTAAAGCGCACTGCCTTGATTTCCGGTTATTTCTTAGGAAATACTTACAATTTCATCATACTCAATACAATTTGGCTTTACAATTTAACAAGGTACGTTTAATGATAAGCAAGTTAATTGAATTAACAACCAACGAGCAACTTTCTAGATTATGTTTTAATCAATGGGAATTATGCTTTGATACCCGTGGAATACTCAGGACAACAAGGCAGTGGTGTCCAGAATGTTTGTACCAATGGTCATTAGAAGAAGTTGAACCTTACGAGCCCTTTATTTGGACAATCTCGCAATGCACAATGTGCCTCCTTCACCACGTACCACTACAATCCCATTGCCCTTCCTGTAAAAAAGAGATTTTCTTCTTTCAGAACCAGGATTACGGTGTTTGCCCTTACTGCAATCAAAATCTCATGGAAGTACGAAATAGTAACTTTACCGAAGAAGAAATGTTCCGAAATAAACTTTTACTACAATTTGTTGGTTTAAGTATGACAAATCGTACTATAACCTCTTTTGTTGACCTCCTCCCTGATCTAATATTAAAAATCGGTAATAATAAGCTTTTAGCTAATGTTGTAGGTATTGAAAGTAGTCAAATAACCAGATGGAAAACCGGGGAAAAGTCACCTAATATGGGAAACTTCCTTGCAACATTAATTAACACAAGGGTGAATTTAAATGATTTGTTTGTTGCGCAAAATAATTTGGACGAAGAAGTTGAATCCGTTAAGTTAGTTTTAGAATACGAAAAGATTGAGCATACGCTACTCTCATTTCTTTCCGAAGAAAATCCAAAATCCCTTCGGGTTATCACTAAAGAAATTGGCTTGTCGGTTTACTTTCTCGAAAGGCACTTCCCTCATGTATTGAATAAATTAAAAGAGAAATACAAATTGAAACATCCAAATCTTATTATTCCAAACCAACTAAACTTAAATGAGCTCTTAGAAAAACTCAATGAAGAGTTAAGAAATTCTCAATCATCTTCATTTAAGGAACTTCATTTTAATACTGGATTAAATTCCAAAACGATAATGAAGTATTTCCCGGCAGAATATATCAAACTCAAAGATCTTTACATTTCAAAATCCAAGAAAAACAAAATCTATAAGAGCACCAAAATTGAAGGTGTTACTTACGAGTTATTGTCGAATGAGCTAGATAATGCTATATTAAGAAGTTACGAAAACCTTGAGCCTAATTCATTATTAAAAGTTTCAAATGCACTTGGAGTAAACCAATCAATTTTACGATCACTCTTTCCAGAAAAAAGTGCTGTTGTCTCAGCAAACTATCTAAAAAACAAAAAAAATAAGGGAGAAAAAAGGAAGCACGATGCATGTGAAAAATTGATTAAAATCATAAATAAACTTCACTCAAAAGAAATTTACCCGTCCGTAAAGAATATCAAAAAGGAACATAAATTTTGGTGGGATGAGAAAATGTTATTACTCCATAGAGAAACGTTACAGGAGTTAGGTTATATTATAAAGTAAAATGTACCGTCAGCAATAAAGATATGCAGCATCAACTATTTCTTTGATACTCATATTCTTATGATTAACAAGCTCCCTCGCCAATCTCATTATAATATATTTCTGCTTTGCTGGTTCTTATAAAAGGCAATAGCACTAACCTCTACTATTGATTTACAAATTTGTTTCTAGTCGTGACTGATTTGCTTCAGCAAGCCGAGCTAACACTCTACTATCCCTTAATAAGGCTGCCGATCAATTATGCAGCACCATTAATGAAGCATCTATAATAGTTCAGTAATTGGAAATTTAACTAAATAATAATATAAACGATGCACAGACGGATATGGAAGCATCGTTATTATAGCTTTTTGTTATCTTTTTGTACTTTAAGAGCATTTTTATTACCTATTCGGCAATGGCTCCCTAAATACCTGTAACTTCACATTATTCACTTTCAAATTTCGGTGAGAAGAATGCCTTTTAAAATTTAGATAGGGTGGACAATCTTGTTTTTCAACCGATTATTTTCAATAACCACTTCAGATTTACTCCAAATAAGGCATTCCGCCTTGCAACTCCATGCGAATCAGCCCCAGGACAATAAGTTTGCCATAAGCCGCAAATGGAATAATAAGATTGCCAAAAGTCAATAAAAACAAAACATTATGGTGTAAAAATGCAAATATCAAGAGCTTTAAGAAACAATGCCTCTTCTTTCTTAGATTATGTATTCCACAAAACAGCGTGATAGCAAGTGTTTCATAGGTTGGCACGCTTATGTTTACACTCTTGGCAAACTATTAGGTTAAGTCACATTTCGCCGCCGATGCCCCCGCCGCCGCAGCTCCGCCCGCCACACGTGCGAGAATGGCGCGCTCCGTCTCTTTTTCCATATCGCCTGTGAACAGCCAGCGGGTACCCTGCATGTCCAGCAAAAAAACAATAGAATGGCCGTTCTGCTCCGCTGCCGTCTGCACCTCTTGCCCGGTTCCCGAAAAAGGATGCAAAATGTGCAGGCTCGTATCCGGGTCAATCTGCATCCAGGAACTCTGCTCTGCCGTCAGCAGCGGAATGCGGCGATCCATAGCCGTTGCAAAAAGCTTAGTTATCCCGGCATTAGGCTTCACCGTACCGTTAAACAAAAAATTCCGCACCGGAACCTGCTCGATGACCGCCTGCAAACCTCCGCTATGATCCGCGTCCTCATGTGTCAGAACAAGTAGGTCAAGCTTGTGTACGCCGCGTTTTTTAAGCAGCGGAACGAGCAGCTTTTTGCCGACCTCATACGGATCTTTCCGCTCCTTCCACTCCTCCCCGGGTTTGCGGAAACTCAACGTGCCGCCACCGTCAATCAGCAGATGACGGCCGTAAGGAGTGCGGATCAAAATGCTGTCCCCCTGCCCCACATCGATAAATTGCACAAGTCCTGACCGGTTGAACCGCTCGGGCGTATAGCCCATGTAGAGCAGCAACACAAGGCCGGCTGTACTTAGAGCAAGACACAGAGTTAACCGGATCTTCTTTCCGTCTGAGGCGGCCGCCGGGTTCAATGAGAAGCCGGGATCTTCGCCGCTCAGCTTTCTTCGTTCATGAAGAAGCAAATACGTCACAATAAGCAGACCGTAAAATGCCGCAATCCAAACCATGCTCGGAGTCGGCCAAATCATTTTGAACTGGCGAAACTGCCGCAGCTCATCCGTAATCCAAAACACGCCTTTATTCAGCCACGAAAGCAGCCAACCGATTCCTTGGCCTGCCGGCAAATATACGAGCCCGGACGCAAGAGCCACGATTCCTGCCGGAAAAACCACCATGCTGATGACGGGAACAAGGAAAGCATTTGCGACCCAGGACAGCAGCGAGAACTGGTTGAAATAATAAATCGAGATCGGAAAAGAAATAAGCTGCGACACGATCGTAATGGACATCGTATTTCTAAGAGCACCGGATGTAATGAACTTTTGCAGCAAAAGGTTGACTCTTTGAACGCCGACAATAAGTCCGATCGTCACCAGAAAGGAGAGCTGAAAGCTGACATCAAGCAAATAATAAGGATTGACAAGCAGCATGAACCAGGCAACGATCGCCGTAATATGCAGCGCATCCTTCACGATTCCGCGCCTGACCGCATACAAAGCGACAATCGCCATCAGGCCTGCCCGTACAATCGAAGGCGAAGCACCCGTAACAAGAACATAGAAAGGCATGAGCAGCATTGCGATCAGCAAATACGTTTCTTTTGTCAAACGCATTTTTTTCATGATCCAGATGCAGACGCCGAGAAAAATAGCGACATTTAGCCCCGAAATCGCCAAAATATGCGTCAGACCGAGCTCCGAAAACTGCTGGAAGCGGTCAGGATCAAGATCGTCCAGCATGCCGATCAGCATGCTTTTCATAAACCCTGCCTCAGCCGCAGGGAAAATAAGATCCATACGCCTGCCCAGGGCGTCGCGCAAATCGTCGTTGAGGCGCAGCAACTGGACGACGCTAAAGCGCAGCTTGGCAGGCTCGACCTGCGCCTGATCCGCTCCTTTGGCTGTAAGCAGCCAATGGATGCGGTGAAGGCGCAAATACCGGCGGTAGTCGAAGCCGCCGAAGTTGCGTTCCACGGACGGGCTGCGCAGCGTCCCGTGCAGCGTCAAGGCGTCGCCGCGCCGCCAGCTCGCCGCCTGTGCCTGCTGCTCTTGCCGGAGCAGGCGCAGCGAAACCTGCACGCTTTCCCCGCCCAGCGGGAAAGCGTCCGCGCCCTGGAAGCGGATATCCTCCGCTTCCACGGTAAAGCTGGCCCTGTCGCCGTCGACGGAGACAGGGCTGGCGATGCGGCCGCGCAGCGTGACCTCGCTGCCGTCGATTTGCTCCTGCTTCAGCCCTTGCTGAAGCAGGGCGGACACATTGCGCTGGTCGGTCCAATGGAAGTAGCCCATGGCTGCTCCGACCAGCAAAAGCGCACACACCGGCAGCCGTCCAGGCAGCCGGAGCGCAAACACCCCTGCTGCCGTACACAACAGCAGCAGGCAGGCGGTCAAGGATAACCAAGGCAGCTTCGCGTACATCGCGAGCACATAACCGGTTATCCACAGACAGCATCCTAGAACAACCGGGCGATTCATGCGGACATCACTCCTATTTTTCAAATGATTTATGGCCGCTATCCCTGCGGCTCAGGGGGTACATGACGCTTCATCGACAAATGTACGCAGCTTCAGCCGCCTAATCGATCGTTTCGTAAATCCGTTGTGCTCATATTCCGTAGAACAGGACTTTCCGCCAATGAAACGTTCAGTTAGCTTGATCTGCCGCGTAACGCGACCCGATCGCGGCCTGGTCGTGGCCGCCTGGCGCAATCGTGACGGCGGCCGACTACAAAGTATCAACGCGCTTCGTCTTATGATCGCTATCCCCTTCGCTCATGGTTGTGGATTGGGCAGCTATCGGCATTACCTAACCCGCCCCTCCCCGCCATGAGTACCTCAATGCCCCACGCCGGGTGCTGCACAGCGGGTTGTCGAAACCATGGTACTCCGCTTTCGCCTCTTTCTAGCAGAATAGTACTCTTGCAGTACCTCAATGCCCCACGCTAGGCGTGCACGACAGGTGGTCGATCCACGGGTATCAGCTTTTACCTCGTTTCAGCGGAACAGCACTTTGCTGCCCGCACGCGAGCTCCCAACGCAACATAGCCGTCGCACTTAATCATACCTACCGAGCCTCGAGCCTCTTCTGAGTAAAAGGGATAGCGCCCATAAGAAGTGCTGGGCAAGTATGGCTCGGTTGATTCGCCTTTACCCCACTCCAATGGACATCATCACGTCTGACTGGGAAAGCAGACGGTTCCGTATTGCCGCCTACATTGGGAAGTAAAGACAGGCGGTTCAGACCGTAATGCTGCACTCATTCCTATAGCACCTTCAATCGCCTGAGCGAAGTTCTCCCAAGCGCGGTATAGCATTGCATAACGGGGGCCATACGCAATCGGCAGCTCCCCGGGCTCCTTCCTGAGCCAAAGGGAGAGTGCGCATAGGAGGCGCAGACCGGAACGGTTCCAACAAAAAAAAGCACCTCCTTCCGCGCGACGTAACGTCGGCTGCGAAAAGAGATGCTTTCTCTTTTTTGCCATTTCAAATCTTTAATTCACAACTTCGGACAGAGTACCCTGCGGAGGCTCGTAGCTTTCCATTTCCCGAAAAGCGATGCCTCTGGCTTGCATCAGGCCGCTTACTTTCTCGCTGTCTTTCGGGTAACCGCGATGAAACACGATTTCCGTCACTCCGCTGTTGGCGAGCATGTTCGCGCAAGTCCAGCACGGCTGATCGGTTACGTATACGGTCGAGCCCTCACGGTCTTCCCTGTCGGTAAAGAGGAGCAAGTTCTGCTCGGCATGAATCGTGCGGATGCAGCGCTGCTTGCGGACCATTTCCTCCTTCTCGCCGACCACTTTCAGTTCGATTTCCTCAACGAGCATGCAGCCGGCTTCGCTGCAATCGGGTACCCCCATCGGAGCCCCGTTATAGGCTGTTCCGAGCAGCTTTTTGCCCTGAACCAGCACAGCGCCTACATGCCTGCGGCTGCATTGGGAACGGGTCGATGCCATATACGCGATATCCATAAAATAAGTGTCCCAATCCTTGCGGGTGCTCATTGGCCTTGTCTCGTCTCCTTCTTACGCTTGGCTCGCTTTGATCGCTTGATCCAAATCGTAGAGTATATCGTCGATGGCTTCCGTACCGATGGAAAGCCGAATCATGCCCGGCGAGACGCCGGCCGAAATTTGCTCTTCCTCACCGAGCTGCTGATGCGTCGTGCTGGCCGGATGAATGATCAGCGACTTGGAATCGCCGACATTCGCCAAATGCGAAAACAGCTTCACGGCATTAATGACCTTCCGCCCGGCTTCCAGGCCGCCCTTAATGCCGAACGTGAGAATCGCTCCCTGGCCTTTAGGCAAATATTTTTGCGCCAGTTCGTAAGATGGATGGCTCTTGAGGCCGGCATAGTTAACCCACTCGACAGCATCGTTATTCTCCAAAAACTCCGCGACCTTCAAAGCATTGGAGCTGTGGCGCTCCATGCGCAGATGCAGCGTTTCAAGACCTTGCAGCAGCATGAACGAGTTAAACGGCGAAATCGCGGCTCCCATATCCCGCAGCAATTGCACGCGTGCCTTGATAATATAAGCGATAGGGCCGACTGCCGCCGTATAGACGACACCATGATAACTTGGGTCGGGTTCCGTCAATCCGGGGAATTTGCCGCTTGCCTGCCAGTCGAATTTGCCTCCGTCCACGATAACGCCGCCGATCGATGTGCCGTGGCCGCCGATAAACTTCGTAGCCGAGTGAACGACGATGTCTGCACCGTGCTCGATCGGGCGAAGCAAATAAGGGCTTGGGAACGTATTGTCCACAATCAGAGGAATTCCGTGCTCATGCGCGATTGCGGATACCGCTTCGATATCCAGTACGTCGCCTTTCGGATTACCGATCGTTTCAGCGTAAAGAGCCTTCGTCCGGTCTGTAATCGCCGCCCGGAAATTTTCGGGATTGCCGGGATCTACAAAATTGACCTTGATGCCCAGTTTCGACAATGTCGTGGAAAATAAATTATAAGTGCCTCCGTACAAGCTCGATGCGGAAACGATTTCATCTCCGGCACCGGCAATATTCAGGATGGAGTATGTAATAGCTGCCTGACCCGAGGCAGTCGCAAGCGCCGCAGGCGCGCCTTCCAGCGCAGCGACCCGCTTTTCGAATACATCGGTGGTCGGATTCATCAAACGCGTATAAATGTTGCCAAATTCTTTAAGCGCAAACAAATTCGCGGCATGCTCCGTATCGCGGAAACCATAGGATGTAGTTTGGTACAGCGGGACTGCGCGCGACATCGTTGTCGGGTCCAGTTCTTGTCCTGCATGCACGGCAAGCGTTTCGATACTTAATTTGCGTTCGTTAGACATTGAGTCATCCCCTTTTAGGTAATCTTTCCCTTATTATTTTCGCACACTATTCGACAAATGAAAAGATTGCTATAGTTTTCCCGCATAGACGTAGGGTTTCAATTTTTCAAGCATCTTTTTGCCGATGCCTTTAACTTCAGCCAGTTCCTCGACTTTTTGAAACCGCCCCTTTTTCTCCCTGTATTCCAGAATCGCTTTCGCTTTGCTGGCTCCGATGCCCGGCAGTTCGTCCAATTGCTCCAGCGTAGCCGAATTCAGGTCTAACAAGCCGTTTTTTGCAGCAGCGGGAGCCGCGGAAGGCGAAGGATATGCAGCATCGGGCTTCGGCTCCAAGGTCGGGCCGGCAGCCGGGGAAGATAAGGCAGGTGACGATGGAACAGGCGTTGGCGCAGGTGAAGATGGCGGCGTGCTGCTGCGCGGTGCGGGGCTTGGCGCCGTTTGGGCAAGCAGTTCCTTCATTTGATCGTTGACAGGAACAAAATTCGTTTGAATCGCGGAACGACCCCCAATCGCAAACTGCCATATCGTATATGCCAGTAAAACTATAGAAATGGAAGATAGAGTGATTATAACGCCCTTTTTGCCAAATAAACCCACGAATTCTCCCCTTTCCGGTATCATTGGTTGTTTGCAAGCATATACATGAAAAAACATCATAACGCCTTAATTGGCATGTGCCCAGCTCTATCCAACTTTGTGACAAGCAACATGGATACCAGGGTGACTGAACTTTTTCCGGGAGGGATTTCTAGATGAAGGCAGGATTCATCGGTACTGGGAGTATGGGAAGCATATTGATAGAAGCATTTATTCATTCCGGCGCATTTAATCCGGAACAAATCATTGCGGCGAACCGCACGGCAAGCAAAGCGGATCGGCTGGCGGAGACGTATCCGGGGCTTCAGATCGCCCGTTCTAATAAAGAAGTCGTACAGCAAAGCGAAGTCATTTTTTTGTGCATTAAGCCTGGAGAGTACAAAAAGGTTATCGATGAAATCAAAGAGGACGTGCTTCCGTCCCATTTTGTCGTTTCTATTACGAGCCCGGTTCTCTTGCGGCATCTGGAAAGCAATCTGCCGGCAAAAATCAGCAAAATTATCCCAAGCATTACGAATTACGTGCTCAGCGGGGTGACCTTGTGCATTCACGGCAACCGGATGCAGCCCGAGGATAAGGAATGGCTTGAAAATGTGCTGGCGCACATCAGTTCCCCTATACGGGTGTCTGAAGACTATACGCGGATCTCTTCGGATATATCCAGCTGCGGTCCCGCATTTCTATCGTATTTCATCCAAGCTTTCATTGATGCCGCCGTAGAGGAAACCGGAATTTCCAAAGAAGAAGCAACGCTCCTTGCCAGCGAAATGGTGCTGGGCACCGGAAAGCTGCTGACGACGGGAGGCTTTGACCCTGCAGGCTTGCAAAAACGCGTATCCGTACCTGGGGGCATCACCGAGGAAGGTTTGCGTATTATGGACGCCACGGATTTGTCCGGCATGTTCACTCAGATGATTCGCGCGACCCACGCCAAATATAAAGAAGACCTCGAGAAGGCCGAGCTGCTGTTTGCAATTGAGCCGTGACCTTCCCGAGGGCCGCTTCTAATGAGGAGCAATTCCTCCGTTAACCTGCAACGATATTGACGAGTTTTCCTTTAACGACGATGACTTTGCGAACGGTTTTGCCGGCGGTCGTTTCTTTGACTTTGTCAAGATCCATCGCCAATTGCTGCATAGCCGCTTCTTCCGTATCCTTGGAAATCAGCACGCGGTCGACAATTTTGCCGTTGACTTGAACAACGATTTCAACTTCGTTGTCAACTGTCCAAGCTTCGTCGTAGGAAGGCCATGGCACATAGGTGATGGACTCGCTGCCGCCAAGCTTCTCCCAAAGCTCTTCCGCCAAGTGCGGTGCGATCGGGGACAGCATTTGAACAAAGTTTTGCATCGCTTCGAGCGGCAGACGCTCGGTCTTATAAGCCTCGTTGACGAAAATCATCAACTGGCTGATCGCCGTATTGAACCGCAGGGCTTCGTAGTCCTCGGTTATTTTTTTGATCGTGCGGTGCCATGTGCGCTTGAACGTATCGCTGCCAAGCGTTTCCCCGGCGCTGATTTTCGGATGAACGCTGCCGTTCTCGTCCACGAACAATCTCCAAACGCGGTTCAGGAAGCGGTAAATTCCTTCGACGCCCGTCGTGTTCCACGGCTTCGTCGCTTCGAGCGGCCCCATGAACATTTCGTACATGCGCAGCGTATCCGCGCCGAATTCGCCGACGATATCGTCCGGATTGACGACATTGCCGCGGGATTTACTCATTTTCTCCATATTTTCGCCGAGAATCATGCCTTGGTTGACGAGCTTGTGGAACGGCTCCTTCGTATGGACAACCCCGAGGTCGTACAGCACTTTATGCCAGAAACGGGCATACAGAAGGTGAAGAACCGCGTGCTCGGCGCCGCCGATGTACAAGTCGACCGGCAGCCATTGCTGCTGCTTGTCGTGGGAGCACAGCTCCTTGTCATTGCGCGGATCGATGAAGCGCAGGTAGTACCAGCAGCTGCCGGCCCACTGCGGCATCGTATTCGTCTCGCGGCGGGCTTTCATGCCTGTCTCGGGATCGATCGTGTTGACCCACTCCGCGACGTTCGCCAGCGGCGATTCGCCCGTTCCGGACGGTTTGATTTCGTCCACTTCCGGAAGCAGCAGCGGAAGCTGATCCTCCGGCACCGGCTTCATCGTGCCGTCTTCAAGATGGAGAATCGGGATCGGCTCTCCCCAATATCTTTGACGGCTGAACAGCCAGTCTCTCAGCCTGTAAGTAACTTTGCCGCGGCCTTTGCCGTTTTGCTCCAGCCATTCGATCATCCGGCCGATCGCCTGCTCGTTGTTCAAGCCGTTCAGCAGCTCGGAATTGACGTGCGCGCCGTCACCGGCATACGCTTCCTTCTGCACATCGCCGCCCTGCACGACTTCAATGATAGGCAGTTCGAATTGCTTCGCGAATTCCCAGTCGCGCTGGTCATGGCCCGGAACGGCCATAATCGCGCCTGTGCCGTAGCCGCCGAGCACGTAGTCGGCAATCCAGATCGGCACCTTCGCGCCGTTAACCGGATTGATCGCATAAGCGCCCGTGAATACGCCGGTTTTGTCCTTGGCCAAGTCCGTGCGCTCCAGATCGCTTTTGCGCGCCGCCTTGTCCTGATATTCTTTGATTGCGGCTTCTTGCTCCGCAGTCGTAATCGCCGCCACAAGCTCATGCTCAGGCGCAAGTACGCAGTAAGTGGCGCCGAACAGCGTATCGGGACGCGTCGTAAAAACGGTCAGGCTGCGGTTGTCATGCCCATCGATCGCGAACTGCACTTCGGCGCCCTTGGATTTGCCGATCCAGTTGCGCTGCATGTCCTTGATGCTTTCCGACCAGTCAAGCTCCTCCAGGTCTTCGAGCAGGCGCTCCGCATACTCGGTAATTTTCAAAATCCACTGGCGCATCGGCTTGCGGATAACCGGATGGCTGCCGCGTTCGCTGAGCCCGTCGATCACTTCTTCGTTCGCCAGCACCGTGCCGAGCGCCGGACACCAGTTGACCGGAACTTCGTCGACGTAGGCGAGCCCTTTTTTGTACAGCTGGATAAAAATCCACTGTGTCCATTTGTAATACTCCGGATCGGTCGTGCTGATCTCGCGGTCCCAATCGTAAGAAAAGCCGAGCGATTTGATTTGACGGCGGAACGTGTCGATGTTCTTGTTCGTGAACTCGCGCGGGTCGTTCCCCGTGTCCAAAGCGTACTGCTCGGCCGGCAGGCCGAACGCGTCCCAGCCCATCGGATGCAGGACGTTGTAGCCTCTCATCCGCTTGAAGCGGGAGACGATATCCGTCGCCGTATAGCCTTCCGGATGCCCGACGTGCAGACCCGCTCCCGACGGATACGGGAACATGTCAAGGGCGTAAAATTTCGGTCGGTCCGAATTTTCAAGCACTTTGAACGTTTTCTTGGCATCCCAGTACTGCTGCCATTTGGGCTCGATAGCGAGCGGGTTGTAGCCTTGCTGTTCTCTTGTTTCTTTGATCTCCTGCGACATGTCCAAATCCTCCCAGCCTGCATGCTTTGCAGGCATGATTAAAGTGCGCTTCGGGGGCCTCCCGTAAGCGCCAAAAAAACCCCCCGTCGCTAGCGCAATCGCTAGGGACGAGAGGTTAGATTCCCGTGGTACCACCCTAGTTAACATCAGGCGTGCTTCGCCCATGTTCACTCTGCCCCTTAACGCGGGTGAGACGATCCGGCTAGCACCGCCGGCCTCCTAAAGACCTCATGCGATGGTTCACCTTCCAGCTCGGAGGCGAGTTCGCTTGGCTAGCATCTGCCGGCTTTCACCTGATACCGGCTCTCTGGTAGATGCTGCGGGAAGCTACTATTCCTCGTCAAAGCTTTTAACCAATCCAATTAGCTATGATTATATGCAAAAAAATGCAGCTCTGTCAAGTAGGCCGGCCGATATTAGGCCGATGCCCGGCGATGTCCGCCTGGCCGCCTATTTGCGCGCCGCGAAAAAAGCCCGCTCCGTTCCGCGCCGCGGCGGCTCCCACGCAAAATCGGCCGCTTCCTGAACGTCGCTGAATCCTGCCGCCAGCAGCTGCTCCTTGATCCAGGACAACGGATAGGCACGTTGAGCATGCACTTCATCGATGCGGCGGAAGACGCCGGGGACTTGCCCGTCCCGAACAAAAATGGTCAGGTCATGCTCGATCTGCATCCGGCTTTCGTCCAGCTCGCTCGTCCAGATGTAGGAAACATCGTCCTCGTTCAGAAAAAAAGGCTGCGTATCGGCATAAGCGATCAGCTGCTCGGGGGTGTGTACATCAAACAGGAACAGCCCGCCCGGCTTCAACCCTTGGTACGTTTGCCGGAAAGCTTGAATGATATCCTCTTCCTCCAGCAAATAGTTCAAGCAGTCGCAGAACGAAATAGCGGCATCCGCCTGCTCAGCCAGCTCCCATTCGCGCAAGTCCTGCTGTACCCACGCCAGCGCGCCGTTTCTCGCCAGCGCTCCGTGCCGCTCAGCCTTCTGCTGAGCAACGGCAAGCATGTCGTCCGACAGGTCGATGCCCGTCACCCGGTATCCTTCCAATGCGAGCGGAATCGCCAAGTTGCCTGTGCCGCAGCCCAGGTCAACAATCGTAACCGGATGCAGACCGTACCGCTTCCAGCCCTCTCTCGCAAAACGAAGCCAATCCCCGTACGGCATGTCCTCCATCAAACGATCGTACGTATAAGCAAACCCTTCGTAACTCATCCTGCTCTTACGTCTCCTCTTGTTTCAGATGGGTCCAGTTTTCCTGCTGATAGATGAGCCCTTCCTTCATCAGCTTGCCAAGCGCCCGCTTGAAAGCCGATTTGCTCATGCCGAAGCGGGCGGCTATCGTATCCGCCGCCGTCTGGTCGGAATACGGCATCGCGCCGCCCGGCCGTTCGCGCAAAAAGGCGAGGATGCGCTCCGCGTCTTCGTCGCGCCCTTTTTCCTTCGGCAGACGCATCGACAAATTGACGCGGCCGTCCTCCTCGCGGACGAATACGACCCGCACATTGACCTGCTCGCCTACGCGCAGCAGACGCGGCCGCTCCGGCGCGGCGATCATGCCGATGATGCCGAAGCCCAGCACTCCCGCATCGCAGACGACGAACGTCCCCATCTGCAGCGGCTTATACACTCTGGCGTCGACATAGCGGTTCTTCCAGGCGGAAGGAGCGCGCACGCACAGCGGCGCCAAGTCTTCCTCGGCGGCGAGCTTGGCGATCAGACGCCCCTGACGGTCGTGGGCTAAAGTGGCGTACACCTTGTCCCCGACCAAAGGGCGGAGCGTCTCCAACTCAGGCACATGTTTGTAGGGTAGAAGCAAGTTCCGCCCAAGCCCCACTTCGAGAAAATAGCCGAAACGGGGATGGATATCGACGACTTCCAGCAGAGCGACCTCGCCCAGCAGCAGAAGCGGGCGTTTCATCGTCGCCATCAGGCGGTCCTGCGTATCGTGGAACAAAAACACTTCTACGCGTTCCCCGGGCTTCACCAGGCCTGCCGTCTCTCCGTAAGGGAGCAGCACGTCCTGATTGCCGTCGGTCAAAAAATATCCGTTAGGCGGAATTTCTCTCGCGACCTCAAGGCTGACTAGCGTTCCCGCATTCATGCTCATACGCGTTCCACAACCTTGGCGTCGGACCATAATCTCTCGATGTTGTAATATTCGCGGTCATCGCGGTGGAATACGTGAAGAACAACATCACCCAGATCCAGCAGCACCCATCTTGCGGTATCGACTCCTTCATAGCCTCTGATCCGCACGCCGTGCTCCTGCGCTTTTTTTCTGGCTTCGGTGGCAATTGCCTGCACTTGGGTCTCCGAATTGCCGTGGCAAATGACGAAGTAATCGGCGACGAGCGAAATGCCCTGCAAATTCAGCGCCACTACGTTCATCGCCTTTTTATCCTCCGCAGCTTCCACCACTAAAGCCATAATTGCTTCTGGGGTCATGCTCATTCCATCATCCTCCTATAATTGATTGTTTGCTTGCGTCAACAAATCGTTGCGGGTTAATATCGTTAACGGATAAATCCGTTTGCCTTTTGTCAAAAGAAAGCCGATCGTCGAATCGAAGCCGGCGACCAGCGCCTTTTCAAGACTATGTTCAGCGATTTCGCGAATATTATGCACGCCCGGAAAATCGCGTCCCGGCTCGATATAGTCGGCCAGGCAAACCACTTTGTCCAGCAGCGTCATCCGCTCCCGGCCGGACGTATGATAACGGATCGCGTCCAGAACTTCCTCATCGTCCACGCCGAACTCCGTTTGCGCGATAAAAGCGCCTGCGTGCGAATGCCAAAGCTCCTTGTCATAATCGAGCAGGTCTTGTGGAAGCCCGTTTTCCCGGATCATGTTCGCCTGCTCCTGAATCGGCCAATATTTGCAGTAATCGTGCAAAATCGCCGCCAAATCCGCTTTCACCGGATCGGCGCCGAACCGCTCGGCCAATCGAACCGCGGTTTCCATGACGCCCAGCGTATGCAGCCAGCGCTTCTCGGGCATCTGTTCTTTGACCGCCTCGATAAGCTGCTCACGACTCCGATTCATATAAACCGTTCACCTCCATGTAAGCATGCACGGCATCCGGAACGAGGTAGCGCACGGAGCCTCCCGCCCGTATTTCTTCCCGGATGGCCGACGATGAAATTTCCACCAGCGGCATCGGCACGATCGTAACCCTCTCCCGGATGTGCGGCGGAAGAACTTCCATATCCAGCTCGTAGCCCGGTCTTGCCAGACCGATGAAGCGGATGCGGCTTACGATATCGTCAATGCGGTGCCACCTCGGCAAATATTCGACCATATCCGCTCCGACAATGTAGGCGAACTCCGCTTCGGGATGCCGCTCGCACAGCAGTTCGATCGTATCGATACTATAGGATACGCCGCCTTTCGTAATTTCAACATCAATCGCACGAAAAAAAGGATTGCCCTCCGCCGCCAGGCATACCATGCTCCAGCGCTGCTCCGCCGTCGCCGCCGGCGCATTCGGCTTATGCGGCGGCACGTTCGCCGGCATCAGCCACACTTCGTCCAGTCCTGCTCCAACCCTCGCCCGCTCCGCCGCGATCAAATGACCCGTATGAATCGGATCGAAGGTGCCTCCCATGATTCCGACCAGCATGCTCCCACCTCTTTAAACGGGCAGCTCGATCTTTTTATGATCCCGCGATTCCTTGTACAGCACGATAATTTTTCCGATAACCTGCACGAGCTCGGCGCCTGATTTCTCCGACAGTTCGATGCCTACCTCGCCCCGGTCCTCCCCGCTGTTGTTGAGCACGGTCACTTTGATCAGCTCCCTGACTTCAAGCGCTTCCTGAATATGGCGGATCAAATGATCGTTAACTCCGCCTTTGCCGACTTGAAAAATCGGGTCCAGGTGGTGCGCCAAAGACCGCAAATAACGTTTTTGTTTACCAGTTAACATGCTAAAAGCCCCTCTATTCTTGTTCGGCTAACGATTGCTCGACGACCTGCCTCATCGCTGCGACGGGAGCAGGCGTGCCGGTCCAGTATTCAAATGCGTAAGCCCCTTGATAAATAAACATGCCGAGCCCGCCGTGAATGCGGGCTCCTCGCGCTTCCGCTTCGCGGAGGAAGCGGGTAATGCGCGGATTGTAGATCAGGTCGCTGGCCAGATGCCGCTCCGCAATGAGCTCCGCGGGCATCGGCAGCTCCTCGACGTTCGGATGCATCCCCGCCGAGGTCGTATTGACGATCAAATCCGCTTCGCCGGCGATCCCAGCGAGCTCGTCAAGCCCCAGCCCGGCGGCTTGCGTGAACGCGCCGAGCGTCGCCGCCAGGCTAACCGCCCGCTCTTTGGTCCGGTTCGCGATCAAAATACGGGCCGCGCCTTCCTTGGCGAGCGCGTATCCGACGCCTCTGGCCGCTCCGCCCGCGCCGAGCAAAATAACGGTCTTGCCCCGAAGATCGACGCCCGTCTCCTCTTTCAAGGAACGGACGTAGCCGATGCCGTCGGTATTGTAGCCGACCAGCCGGCCTCCGTCGTTAACAATCGTATTGACAGCGCCGATCACCCTAGCGCCTTCATCGATCTCGTCCAAGTACTGCATCACTTCGACCTTGTGCGGTATCGTTACGTTCACGCCGCGAAAGCCGAGCGCCCGGATGCCGTACACGGCCTCTTTCAGTTCCTCCGGACGAACGTGAAAAGCAGCGTAAGCCGCGTTGAGCCCAGCCTCACGAAAAGCTCTGTTCAGCATAATCGGCGAACGCGAATGCCGAATCGGATCCCCAAAAACGCCATACAGCACGGTATGGCTGTCCAATGTCCGGTTATTCTCCATCATATCCCCCTTATCAGGCATAAGCTATATCAGCGACTCGCGCGCAATAACTTTCGTCCCCTTGGGCGCATGAACCGCCAATTCCGCTCCGGCGTCGCTGTTCACTTTGATCCAGCCGAGCCCCGAAATGAGCACATCCATGCGCGTGCCCCGCGGAATGCGGATCGGGTGCTTGACCAGCTTCGGAAGCTCGTCCAAATCCTCCTTGGCCGGCGGAACCAGCATTTCTCCCCTATGGTTCGTGTACAGCTCGTCGGCGCGCTCCAGCTTCGTCCGGTGAATCTGGATCGCATTGGACATATAGCAGGTAAACGATTGGTGATCTCCGCGAATAAAATCAAACCGGGCCAGAGCGCCGAAAAACAGCGTCTGTCCGTCGTTCAGCTGAAACACCGTCGGCTTCACCGGCTTGCCCGGCATCACTTTGGACAAGTCCCGTTTTGTAATAACCTCGGTCAGCCTGTGCGTGTATACGATTCCCGGCGTATCTATGATGGATTTGCCGTCGTCCAGCGGAATTTTGACCAAATCCAGCGTCGTCCCCGGATATTGCGAAGTCGTAAGCTCCGCTTCCAAATCGCTGTAATCGGCGATCAGGCGGTTAATCAGCGTCGATTTCCCGACATTCGTCGCGCCGACGACATAGATGTTCCGGTTGCCGCGATGCTGCTGGACCGCTGCGATCACCCTGTCAAAGCCCATATTTTTTTTAGCGCTGCAGAGCACGATTTCCACAACTTTCAGACTGTGCTCCTTGGCCCGCCGCTGCACCCAGTTAATAATTTTGTTCGGGTTCGTCACTTTGGGCAAAAGGTCTATTTTATTCACGACCAGCACGATCGGATTATTGCCGACAAAACGCGACAAGCCGCTGATCATGCTGCCTTCAAAATCGAATATATCGACGATATTGACGACCAGCGCGTTCTTTTGCCCGATTGAGCCAAGCAGCTTCAAAAAATCGTCCTGCTGCAAAGTCATGCTCGACGCTTCATTATAATGTTTGATCCGGTAACAGCGCTGGCAAATAATCGGCTCTTTCTGAAAAGCCTCCACCGGCACGTATCCGAGCTTCGCCGGCTCTTCGATCTGCAGCTCGACGCCGCAGCCTGCGCAATGCATAATTTCTTCCTGACTCATGAATCCTCCCTAAGACTGTTTGTTCATTAGCGATAACGCCAACTTCTCGATGCGGCGGTTAATTTTCGTGAAAAAGCCTTCATCCCCGATTGAAATCGGCTTTACGAGAATCGTATAGAGCCCCATCCGGTTGCCGCCGAGCACGTCGGTCAGCATTTGATCGCCGATCACGGCGGTTTGCCTGACGTTCGTTCCGAGCAGCTTCATCGCTTTGAGAAACGAGACGTTCGTCGGTTTTTTGGCCTGGTAAATAAAGGGGATGCCGATAGGATCGGCAAAAGCCGAAACGCGGCTGCGGCGATTGTTCGAGACAATGACCACTTTAAAACCGAGCTGCTGCACCCGCTTCAGCCATTCAATCAGCTCCGGAGTTGCGTGCGGATCCCGCGCCCCTACGAGCGTATTATCAAGATCCGTAATAATTCCGCGGACTCCGAACCCCCAAAGATGCTCGAAATCTATATCGTAAATCGAATTCACGGACTGTCTGGGCACGAGCTTTTTCAGCAAACGATTTCCCTCCAAATAGTTCCTCTACATATACGTGAAACTATACCATAGTGCCCGATTTGTTGCAAAAAAATAGTAGAGCGTTTCCCCGCCCGCGGCACATGAAGGCCACCCGCCAGGTTGGCGAGTGGCCCGCTAGGAGTCTCCCAGATTATTTCATCTGTTCTTTGATTCTGGCGATCGTTTGAGCGGCAGTCAAATAATCGCTCTCCGTGGAAGCGGCCTGGCTGTATTTCGCCTGCTCGAACAAATGCAGCAGCGCGTCCAGATCCGCCTTCAGCCATGTGCTTTGCGCCGTCCAGCGGAGAATCGCCTCGCGGATCGTCTCATGCTCCTGGCGCCGGTAGCCTTTGCGCCTGCTGAAACGCTGCAGCTTTTCGAAGTCCGCAACAATTTTTTCATTGAAATTGACGGCCTGCTGCTTCCTTTCGTCGGATGTCCCTATTTTCAAGACGCCCTTTTTCACAAGCAAATACACAGCCGCTGCGAGCACAACCAGCAGAATGGCTCCCGCTACGGCCAGTTTCACCCATGGAAAGCTTGCTTTGCTTTCGGCTACGGGCGTTTCGCTGATAGTGGTATCGATGGCCGGAGTAGCCGTCGGCACAGGCTGCGCCTCGGGATACACGTTTGGAAGCCTGAACCCGGACGTCGGCTCGAACGAAATCCAGCCGTAGCCCTCGAAATAAATTTCGACCCAGGAATGGGCGTCGGAATTTCTCACCGTGTATGTGCCTGCGCCGTCCACATCGACGTTTTGCATATACTGGCTGATCGCTCCGAAGTCGCGCAGCTCGTCAGGCATTTGAGCCGTGCCGGAGGTGTACCCTTTTACCCAGCGCGTAGGCAGGCCGATCGAACGGGCGAGCACGGCCATCGCGGTCGAGTAGTAATCGCAGTATCCCTGCTTAATTTCGAACAAGAAGCGGTCTGTGAAATCTTTGCTTTTGCCTTTGCTTTCGTCCGGCGTATTCGTATACGGATACGTTTCGTTCAAATATTTTTCAAGCAGCCGGGCTTTGTCGTAGGCATTGTTTCCCGTTTTCGTTATATCGGCGGCCAACTGCTTGACGCGGGCGGGAAGGTCGGCGGGAAGCTGCAAATATTCGCTCCAGTCCGCCCTCTGCAAATAGTCGACATTCACCTTGCGCAGGCCTTCCTCGTCGAGGATCGCTTGCTGGCTGACGATTGTATACTCCTTCGGATAAGCGCCCTCGCCGTTAAAGCGCAGCTCGGACTGCCTGGGCGACCAGAGAAGAAGGTGAAACGGATTTTCGCCTTTGTTGATTTCCGCGACTTTTTGAATCGGAAAGCCGCCGAACAGCACCGGGTACGCTTCCTCTTTTTCCATGACGATGTCCTGCGTCACTTCCTTGGTCTGCAGCAGCGACGTATTGAACCGCGGATCCTGCCGCAAATTGCCGGCATTGACGTAGCTGACCGGGAGCTTTTTCTCCGCATCGCTCATTTCCCAGCCCGATCCGTTGTACAACGCTCTGGTTTCCCCGCGGAAATAGGTCCGTTTGGAAGCGACGACGGTCATGACCGGCGAATAATCGTACCGGAAGCCGCCGCCCAATTTCGAATCGTCCCGGCTGTAGCCGGATGAGGCGTCCGCCGTCGACGCCGTTACGCTGACCCCTTTGCCGAGCAGCGGAACAGCCTCGCCGCGGCTTTTTTTCCAGGCCGTATACGGATCCGTCAGCAGCGGATCGATGGAAGGCGCAAGCGCTCCGACGAACACCGTTACGGCAACGATCAGCACGATGGGCAGGCCGATGGAGGAAGGATACTCGCTGATCGCTTCCCAAATGACCGGTGCGCGGTGCTTTAATCCGTTGAAATGCTGAATGACCAGCAAGGACAGCCCGCAGAACAGCACCATCGCGACTTGCGGCCACAAATAAAACACGCTGAAAGAATCCCGCACGGCGAAAAACAGCACGCTGACTACGATTAGCACAAAGATGCGGAACCTGGACTGGAAGAAATGCATCGCCGCCAAATAAGCCAGCCATGCCGCCAAACCGAACCAGATAAAGGGCTCGATCTGGCTTGTATTTTGAGCCGCAAATTGCCATAACGTTTCCAAAGACTTGATTTTTACAGGGACAAAGTGATAATTCAGGTACAAGCCATGCCAAACGATAATAAGCAGCAATTGGATGACGCCGCGCCAAACTTTGTGCAAGCCGGGAACAAAGTACGCCAGCCCGGTCACAACCAAAGTTCCGCTGACGAGGGCGACAGTTTCTTTCAGCCAGATGACCTGCTCCAGCTGAATCCACAATACGTATTGGTACAAGAAAAGCCCGGTCAAAAGCGCCGTCATCCGCTGCGGCCAATCGGTCAGCAATATTCGTCTCCAACGGGAATTACGCATACCGCTTCGCTCCCCCCAGCAGGTTAGGCAGATCGGCCAGTTGGCCGATCTCGTAACCCGTATATCCTTGGGACCGGACCTGCCCCAGCCAATCGGCCGCCTCTCCTTCGCCCGGCGCCTGCTTGGCGGGCGCGGCCGGAGGAGCCGTATGAATCCACATATGGCAAGGGTTCATTTGCAAATGATGGACTTGATGCAGCAGCTGTATCATCGGCGCGTCGTGCTGCGGCGAAACGATGACAAAAAAGCAGCCTGGCGGAAGCTGGCGCGAACGGTCTTTCACGATGTTCCCAAGCGAATAAAAGCCGTCTGGTTCGATGCCGACAAGATGATTCATAATTTGCTTGTGATGATTCTGGCTTTGTCTCGGTTCGAAGTAAGCCGCTTCCTTCCCGGTCGACAGCAAGCCCAGCGCCAGATCGCGGCTGGAAGCGTAGCGGAACAGAGAAGCGGTCACCGATACCGCCAGCTCGAATTCGGCGGCATTCCGGTACGCACGGCTGGAACGGTCGAGCAGAACGATCGTCTTCGGCAGCGATTCCCGTTCGAACTCTTTGGATTTCCACGTTCCGGTCTTCGCCGTCGCTCCCCAATGAATCCGCGACAGGCGGTCCCCGTAAATGTACTCGCGCACGCCGTTGATCTGCGTCGTTTCGCGGTGAGCGCGGGTAGTCGTGGAATGGTGCTGCAGCCCTTTGAGCATTTGATGAAACTGCACCCATTCGCGGATCGGCACGGTTTGCGGGTAAACGACAACCTGCTGCTGAAGTTCCAGACGTCCTTTATGCTCGAAAAAGCCGAAAATATCTTCCGTGAGGCACTCCGTCAGCCCGAAGCGGTACAGCCCGCGCCGCAAAGGAGGCGTGCTGTACACAAGCTCCCCTCTGCGTCTCCAGTCCGGAACGAGCGTTCCCTCAAAAACCGTTTCTTCCCCGTTCTGCCTGATTAGTTGATCGCGGATCATCACATAAGGAATTGGCCAAAAGCCGGGGATTTGCACATGAATGCCAACCTGCAGCGTTTGTCCGGCATCGAGCTCGGCGAGCTGCTCGGAGCCCGCCAGCTTGCGGGAGCCCTGCGTTCTCTTCACTCCGCTCCAATTTCCCAGCAGCAAATATACGGATAAAATCAAGACGGTTAAAAAAAGCATGGCGGCCAGCTTGCCGCCTTGAAAAAGCAAAAAAAGCAAACTGCCGGCCAAGCAAAAAGTCACGATCCACAAGCCTGTCGGAAAACGTGGCCGTTCCCCCGTCCGCCCTATGAACAGTCGGTTCATGCGGCTCACTTCTCCAATCGTACCGGCACGCGAACCTGCTCGAAAATCGATTGCAGAACAGAGGTGACGGTCGCTCCGTCCATGCGGGCTTCGGATTGAAGTATCATTCTGTGCCCGAGAACGTAAGGAGCCAAATATTTAATGTCGTCAGGAATTACATATTCTCTTCCGTTCATGAACGCATAAGCTTTGCAGGCGAGCACAAGCGATAAAGTGGCGCGCGGGCTCGCTCCCAAAAATACGGATTTATGCTCCCTCGTTTTCCTCGCGATCGCAACGAGATAGTCGGCTACCGCTTCATCCATGTGCACGTTCCGCACTTTGTCCTGCATATCGAGCACCTGCGCGGTATCCGCGACGGGTTCCAGCGATTCCATCGGATTCGCCTTGCTCTGCGTGGCGATCATCCGCTTCTCCGCAGCTTCATTCGGATAGCCGAGGCTGAGCTTGATCATGAAACGGTCGAGCTGCGCTTCCGGCAGCATGTAGGTGCCTTCAAAATCGATCGGATTTTGCGTAGCCAGCAGCAGGAATGGCGACGGAAGCTCATGCAGGTCCCCGTCCACCGTAATGTGCCGTTCTTCCATAGCTTCCAGCAGCGCCGATTGCGTCTTGGTCGTCGCCCGGTTGATTTCATCGACCAGCAAAATATGGGTCATAACCGGACCCGGCCGGAACAAAAACTTCTCCTCTTTAGGATGGTATATGGAAACGCCTGTAATATCGGATGGCAATAAATCCGGATTGCATTGAATTCGGCGGAACTGGCCTTCGATCGAGCGGGCCAAAGCTTTGATGAGCACGGTTTTGCCGGTGCCCGGAACATCCTCGAGAAGCACATGCCCGCCGGCCAGCAGGGCAGTCAGCAGCAGGTCGATCTCTTCCGTTTTCCCCAGAATGCAGGCTTCCAAATTCGCTTTCAAGCGGGCTAATATTTCTACGTGTCGTGGCGTGACAGTTTCCATGTGTGATCCTCCCTAGAGTTTTACGTCAGTAAAGCTAGCTTCGTAAGCATAGCTGAATTCTGCGGTAGAAAAACTAAATTTGTAAGCATTACTGAGTCCTGCGTCAGTAAAACTAATATCGTAAGCATGCTTCTGTAAAATAGAACGAACAAGTTTTATGAAAAGCTTATTTTTCAGACTGCTGTAAGACTCACACGCCAGGAGATGGTCCAGCCCAGTTGCTTGGCAGCACGCGTGAAGAAAACCTGCAAAAATGCAGTTTTTTGCTCGTTGATACGCTAACCAACAAATATTCCTGCAAATGTGCAGTTTTTTCGCGAGCACTTGAGCTTCAGACCCATTTTGACCGGGAATTCCTGCACAATTGCAGGCTTTTCCTCAAAAATGGACCACATGCGTAGAAAAGCCTGTACTTTTGCAGGTTTTCGGTTTGCGAGGCCGCTTTACGGGTGGGTGGTTTGCGCTAACGATTAGGGTTGTGCGGGTGGCCGCGCCAACGATTAGATCTATGCTTGGGCTGCGCCAACAATCAGGGATTCGCCTGGGCTGTGCCATCGATTAGGGCTTCCCTTCGGACGCGCAACGGTCAAGGCTTTGCCTGCGTTGCGCCAACGACCAGGCTTTGCCTCGGCTGCGCCATCGATCAAGGATTCCCTTCGGTTGCGCCAACGACCGGGGATTCGCCCGGGTTGTGCCATCATTCAAGGATTCCATTCAGCTGCCCCAATCAGAGCGTCGTGGTTTTCCCTGGCAGTCTGATTTTTGCTGCTTGTTCCAGCGGAATTAGTCGTAATTACTTGAAAATCTAGGTAAAAGGGCTTAATTCCAGTTTACAAGATTCTTTTTCTTGCGTATACTTGTAAATTCTCTAAATTTGTTTGTAAACAATAACCATTTTGCACCGGCGGCCGGAGCAGTTATGCGTTTCTCGGGCGGAGCAGTTATGCGTTTGGCGGGGGAGCAGTTATTCGTCCGGTGGGTGGAGTTACTTTTGTGCATATCCCCCGCTAAGATCCCCTGCCGGACTCCTATTGTAATTAGACGCCAAACAAGCCTCAACGGTTTCATCCGTGAGGCTTTTCTCGGGCAAAACTTTTTATCCTTTGGGCTTGACCAGCACCGCGGCCAAAAATGAAAAAATAATCGCCGCCGAAATGCCGGCGCTCGTCACTTCAAAAATGCCGGTGATGATGCCGATGGCTCCGTCTTTCTGCATTTCCTCCAGCGCTCCGTGCACAAGCGCATTGCCGAAGCTCGTAATCGGCACCGTAGCGCCGGCGCCGGCGAAATTGATCAAAGGCTCATAAATCCCGCAGCCGTCCGCGATAGCGCCCAGAACGACAAGTATGCTCATCGTATGAGCGGGACTCAGCTTGCCGACATCGATCAGCAGCTGTCCGATTACGCAGATGGCGCCGCCTACAAGAAAGGCCCATACAAAAGTCATCTCTATCTCCCTCCTGACTCGATAGAAACCGCATGCGCGATACAGGGGATGCTCTCTCCCTGCTGAAAAGACAGCGGCGACAACAGCGCACCCGTCGCCACGACAAGCACCCGCTTCAGCTCGCCTTTCATGATGCGCTTGAGCAAATGGCCGTACGTGACGGTCGCCGAGCAGCCGCAGCCGCTTCCGCCGGCTTGCACCGACTGCTTTTCCCGATCGTAAATGATGAGCCCGCAATCGTCGAACTGGGTCTGCTCGATCGGAAATTGGTGCTTTTCAAACAGCTCCCTGGCGATGTTCAGTCCGACCGATGCCAGATCGCCGGTAACGATCAGGTCGTAGTACCCGGGCTCCCGGCCCAAATCGCGGCAGTGAGCCTGGATCGTATCCACCGCGGCGGGGGCCATGGCCGCTCCCATATTGAACGGATCTTTGATCCCCATATCGACGATCCGGCCGATTGTAGCCGAGGTGACGACGGGACCGTCGCCTCTGGGAGCGAGAACGGCGACCCCCGCGCCGGTCACCGTGTACTGCGCCGTCGGCGGCTTCTGTGAGCCGTACTCTGTCGGATAGCGGAACTGCTTCTCCGCCGTGCAGTTATGGCTGCAGGTGCCCGCCATGACACGGTTCGCGGCGCCGGAGTCGATCAGTTGGGCGGCCAGCGCCAGCCCCTCCATCGAAGTCGAGCACGCACCGAAAATGCCCAGATACGGGATAGCGAGTGTGCGCGCGGCAAACGTGTTGGAGATGATCTGATTCATCAGATCGCCTCCGACATAGAACTGCACCTGGCCGCCGGTAATTCCGGCATAGTCGAGAGCCCGCTGCGCGGCTTCTTCCAGCAAAGCCCGCTCCGCCTTTTCCCACGTTTTTTGCCCGAGGGTCAAATCGCCGTGAACGATGTCGAAATCTTCGCTGATCGGGCCTTGCCCCTCTTCAGGTCCGACAACGGTCGCCGTCGCGATGATAACGGGCCGTTTTTCAAAAATCCAGCTCTGATGTCCTTTCAGCATACGTCATCCCCCTATGCCCAAAATCAGATGCACGAGACCGACGAAAAAAGCGGCGACCGTTCCGAACACGATCACCGAGCCCGCCAGCTTGAACATGCTGCTGCCTACGCCGAGCACCAGTCCTTCGGACTTATGCTCAATCGCCGCGGAGCACATCGAGTTGGCAAACCCTGTTACAGGCACGGCCGTACCCGCTCCCGCCCATTGCGCCATTTTGTCGTAAACGCCAAAACTGGTCAAGATAACGGAGATAATGATAAGGACAGCCGATGTCGGGTTGCCCGCCGTTTTCTCCGTAAAGCCGCAGCGGATAAATATTTGCATCAGGCATTCACCGATAAGACAGATCGCGCCGCCTACCAGGAAAGCGCGGATGCAGTTTTGCAGCACCGGTCTGGGGGGCTCCTTTTCCTTGGCCAGCCTTTGGTATTCCTGCTGCGTCATGGTCATATTTTTTTTCTTGTTGTCTGCCATGCGTTTCCTCCTTCTGCAGGTCAGCGATTAGTTTTTTAGCAGCGGTCCCAGTTCCTTCAATACACGGTTAAGCTCCTCCGAGCAATGTCCATACATCTCTTTTGCCGCCTGTTGGTTCGTGGTCAAAGAAAAGAGCTCCAAATCGGCTTCGCACTTTTTCAGCGTGGCAAGCAGCATCGGCTTTTGGCTCGGCGAAGGCACCTTTAGCTTGTCATCGTAAAGATCGACCGTCAAAATGCCGTCCGTATCCACCTGGGCGATAAATACGTTTTCTTTCGTTACCCCCAATTTATCCAGCTCTTCATGGAGCCATCCTCTGCTTTTACCTGCTATCGCCAGAGGCTCGTCCATGATGACGCCGTCCGAAATCACATCCTGCGAGGGCTTGGTGACCGGCAGCTTCATGCCGAGATGCGCAGGCGTTAGCGGCTGATTTTCGCTTTTCAGCAGTACACTCAAATCTCCGCTCGCTTCCAGCATCGCAAATTCGACGTCCGCTACCCGGAACACGCTTTTCGTGCGAAGCTGCTCCAGAAGCTCATCGGAGGTGTACCGTTCCTTTTTCAAATTGTCCTCCAAAATTTTGCCGTCTTTCACGAGCACCGTCCCCTTTCCCTCGAACCATGTCCGCAATATTTTGCTTTTCAATGTGAGGAGTTCGAGCCCCAGCGGGACAATGGACCATACCGCCATGGCGATAATGCCGTGCGAGAAGTGAGCTTCAATATCCGTGGAAGTGACCCCGGCCAAATCGCCGATCGCAATTCCCGTCACATATTCGAAAAATGTAAGCTGGGATATTTGTTTTTTGCCGAGAATCCTCGTGAAAATGAACAGCGTGAACAAAGACGTTAACGATCTGACAACGATATGTAACCAGTCAGGCACATGTCGTACCTCCCTTTTGCGATTGTTACGATCAAAAGTCATTATATGCGATTTTGAAAAGTTCTATTAGAATTCAAAAATGGATTTTATTTCCATGTTAATCCCGGCGGTTTTGGGTATCTTATCGTCTTAGGGAGGTGATCAATTTGACAGTAGCAGCTCAAGTTAAAACTTGCCTGGCTTCGTTAAAAAGCGCGCAGGCAAGCCTGGAAACATTTGCACTCAGCACGCAAAACCAAGAGGCTAAGCAGCTTTTTCAAACTGCCGCACAATCGACCCAGCAGATCGTCGACCAAGTTTCGTCGCGCGTTCAACAGCTGGAGAATGAAGAGCCTCAGTACAAAGGCTTTTAGCATATAGTGCCGCGACAAATAAGAAACAGCCGACTGCGCATTTGCGTCCGCAGCCGGCTGTTTCTGCGTTTATATCCATAACAGCACAATCAAGCTCAGCAGCACAAACAAAACCAGGACCATCAGCACAATCGCCGTTTTTGACATCAAACCCGCCTCACATTCCGATAAAATGGCACGTTTTCAATCGCTGTAGTCCATTGTATGCGTGATCGAAGGAGGACGTGCAAGCGCCTATCCGCGGTAGCGCAAAAAACCGTCCCCCTCTCTGTTCCGAGAGTGCGGACGGCTGTATGTTAAGCTTACTGCGCTTATAGCTTATAGATGAGACTTCATTTTCAAAATCAACTCGGACAAAGCCGCTTGCTCCTCGACGGTCAGCGCTTGCGTGATGCGCTGCACGAAGCAATTGCAATGCTGCGGAAAATTGTCCAGCAGTTGTTGCGCCTTCTCCGTCGGAGAAATGATAAAGCTCCTGCGGTCGCAATGAGCGAGCTTGCGCTCGATATAGCCTTTTTGCTCCAGACTGTCCAGCAGACGGGTCAACGTGCTCAGGCTGACGGCAGGTATTTGCTGGGCGATTTCCTTCACGACGATCGGACCTTTCATGCCTAGGACGTACAGTACGTTGAATTCATGGCGGGAAAGATCGGCGCTGCAGGCGAAGCTGTATTGGTATTGTTGAAGGGATTGCCCCATGCTGATCAGAAAATCGCTGATGATTTCGTTGTGCTGTCGTTCCGTTCTCAGCGTCATAAGGACGTACCTGCCTTTCCCACAGGATGCATTCAACTTACAAAAAGTTATCGCGAAAGTCAATACGGCAATGAAGGCGATATATGGTAGAATACTAGAATAACATGAAACGCCGATATTGAAAAATGTTGAGCTCATAGAGGGAGAGATTGGATCGCAATGACCGCACAAATCATCCATGCTTTAAAACAGCGCCGCGCTGTCCGCAACTACGAAGCCCGCGAGGTGGAAGACTCCAAAATCGAAACGCTGCTCGAAGCCGCCGTTCTGGCGCCTAACGACCGCTTGCGGGAGCCGTGGCATTTTTATGTCATTCGCGGGGAAGCGAAGTCCCGGTACGAGACGATAGCCAAACAGTTTCTCGAGGAGCGGTTCCCGACCAAACCTCATTTGGTCAAAGAATCGCTGCTCGTTCTCGAAAACACGCCGCTCGTCATCGTCGTAACGGCCGACTTGATCCCCGGAGACGAAGCGTCCTCCGAAGATAATGAATATGCGGCGGCATGCGCCATTCATTCCATGTGGCTGACGGCTCAGGAACTCGGGCTCGGACTCGTCTGGCGGACGCGGGGCATCGGGCTCGTGCGGGACGAGCGCATGCATCAACTTATCGGCTCGCCCGACAACAAAAAAATCGTCGGCACTTTGTTCATCGGCTATCCGGCCGCAGAGACGCCGCCGACAGCGCGCACTTCGTTCCGCGACAAGACAACGTACTTGTGAAACAAAGTAACGGGCGATAAAAACCGTTGAAGCGCCGTTAGCTGCTCGCTAATCGCGGGAATCGGCGTTGCACGTCTCCCCCTCCCATACACAAACATGAAAAATCAGCTCAACCGGTTCGGACAAGCTTAAAGTAGAGTATGCGGAGCCCGTTTGGCAAAGTGCCGGGCAGCGCCGTAAAACAACGGCTTGCCAGCCGAAAAAGCCTGCGAAAGTGCAGGTTTTTCCCAAGATAGCGGCTCGTTTGGCGGAAAAACCTGCAATTGTGCAGGAATTCCCGCTCCCGACGGGCCAAAACTTGAATTTGAGCGAAAAAGCCTGCACATTTGCAGGAATAATACAAATCCGGAGCAGTAAGGAGCAAAAAGATGTACTTTTGCAGGCATTCTGCGGCGGGGGTTCGTCCTCAGACGC
Source organism: Paenibacillus sp. sgz302190 (assembly GCF_059820445.1). Taxonomy (NCBI): domain Bacteria; kingdom Bacillati; phylum Bacillota; class Bacilli; order Caryophanales; family Paenibacillaceae; genus Paenibacillus; species Paenibacillus sp. sgz302190. The sequence continues at coordinate 23,229 of NZ_JBZYAO010000020.1, read as the reverse complement.
CCGGGCCGTGCCTGGAGCTTGATGCACATCGGCTCAGGCGGACCTGGGTGCGGATTCTCTGCTCGAACGATGTTTTGCATCGTTGCGAGGTGCTCGGTCGAACGGGTAGCACCTGAAGCTCGATGCATCCGATGGTTACATCGGCTCAGGCGGACCTAGGCGCGGATTCTCTGCTCGAACGATGTTTTGCGTCGTTGCGAGGTGCTCGGATCGCGGGTGGCACCTGAAGCTCGATGCATCCGATGGTTTACGGCGGGCTCGCACATATACAGCCTGGTGACGGTTTCGCTTGACAGCGCCTGACTGCGGTGATACCATCTTTTATATCCAAGTTTTACAATTGGAATTCGCATCTATACCCCATCGATGGCCTGCCACCGGTTCACCGGAGACACAATGATCGCCCGCCTTGTCCGAGCGATCGTGTGTCTTTTCTTTTTTCATCATTTGACCAATGAAGGGGGCTTACAGGACGATGGTTGAAACATTGCTTATTTCCGAGGCGTTTGAGATTGAGCTTGGTGACGGCCTGCGTATACAGGGGAATGTACAGCTGCTGGACGACGGATTGGCCAAACCGGTTCTTATCGCTAGCCACGGATTTCAAGGATTCAAAGAGTGGGGCTTTTGGCCCCGTGTCACTTCAGAAATTTCGCTGCGCGGCTACTACACGGTAAGCTTTGATTTCTCCCGCGTGTATGCCGGGAAATCCGGCGCCGATGAAAAGCTTTTGGCGGCCGTATCCACGATATCCGCGGAACTTGCCGACCTCGGCATCGTTTTGGCCGAGCTTGTATCCGGCAGGCTGCCTCATGCCAGGCAGGCGGATCTGAACCGAATCGCGCTGTGGGGACACAGCCGTGCCGGCATCAGCAATCTCGTGTTTGCCTCCGAGCATCCGGAAATCCGCGCCGTGACCGTGTGGAACGGCGGGGCGAGCCCCCAGCTTCCCGAAGGGGAAAAGACTGACTGGAGCGCCCGGCAGCTCGCCGTTTTTGAAGACCTGGCGAACAACGAAGACCGGTTTGATATTCGCAGCGTGCTGGCCGAACTGGCTGTCCCCGTGTTATTCGTACAAGGCGGCGACGATTCGGACCGGCTGCTGAGCGCTTTCCGGACGAATCGCACCATAGCTCCGCACCAATCTTTCGTGCAAATTCAGGGAGCGGATCATACCTTCGGCGTGTCGCACCCGTTGAACGGGACTACGCCTTATTTGGAGGAAGCGTTTGAAGCTACTGCAGCGTTTTTGTCCAATTCATATTGACATATACACACTTGCTTCCCTTTACTATTATGGAACAAAAAAAAGACCTCCACTTGTTCCCTCGAACAAAATGGAGATCTCCGGATTCGCACGCGGATGATTACCGCAAAAACAGAACGAGCGGCTGGATGTTTTGCTCTCTGATGCATTCGACTACGAGCTTGGCGATTTCGATCGCGCCGAGCTCCTGGAAATGCGTATTGTCTTCCGCGCCGCGCGGGAAATTCGGGAATTCGCCGGGAAACGCCCATAGGAACAGCGATTTCGATGGCTCGGGGCCAAGCTTTTCATATAAAGCTTTTGTTTTGGCCCCAAGATCGATGAGCAGGACGTTCTCTTCTTCGGCGAGCTGCTTCATGGCCGTAATGTAATCGCCGTGCGTATCGATCAAGGTGCCGTCGGCGGCAAAAAAGCGCCGGTGTACCGGAGTGACCAGAACCGGGATCGCCCCCCGCTGCCGCGCACCGTCGATGTACGCCTGCAAATGCTGCTTATACGTCGTAAATGGGGACGTATGCCGCTCTTCGTCCTGCTTTTGATCGTTGTGGCCGAATTGAATGAACAAGTAGTCGCCCTGTGCAATACGCCGCCAAATCGCATCGAGACGCCCTTCGTCGATAAAGCTTTTCGAGCTTCGGCCGGAGTACGCGTAGTTCGCGACGGCAGCGTCCGCTTTAAAGAAAAGCGGCAGCATCTGCCCCCAGCCCGCATAGGGATAGCCTTCAGGCGGCTGATCCGTGACGGTGGAATCCCCCGCCAGGAACAGCGTTGCCGCCTGCTTCGCGGGCGCGATCTCCATGGCGTTGACCCGCGGGGCCGCGCCGGAAAAAGCCAGCTTCAGGCAGCCGTCCTGAACATGCACAGTAAAGGAAACGACGGCAAACTCGCCCGCCGCCGTCTCCAGATTCGCCAGCATCAGCCGGCCCATGCCCGCTTTAATTCCCGTGCAGGTGGGCGTGATCAAGTCGCCCATCGTTACGGTAACCCGGTAGTTGCCGTCAGGAACATCGACGGCAAACACGGCGCCGGCTGGAATGCAAAAGTCGCCGCGCAGCGCATCCGGCTTCCCTCTGTCGCGCGAGTAAACGCGGGTCGTATCCAGAAAGCCGTACCCCCGTTCCTGCGTATAAAGTGTGCTATCCAGAACTTGAGTATACCCTTCCTCGACGGTTCCCGGCCCGAAATCAAATTTATATAGAGCGGTCATGGTTCACACTACCAATCTTTGTGGTTGATTAAAGACGAGAGGAACACAAGTCCGAGCCCTTGGCCCCAGCCCTGAATCCGCTTGTACGGAACCCCTCTGTAGCCGTCGATATCGCGCATAACGGCCGTTCCCGCAGAAACGCCGGTCACCGTGCCGTCCTCCGAAATTTTCGACAGTATTCCGCGAATCGACTTGTTGATGTATTTGTTGTACAGCCCTCCGCTTCCGAGCAATGCCGCTGCGATGCCCGCCGAGCCGGACGTTTCCGGGTAGGAGGTCGGGTCTGTCAGCACGGTGTGCCACAAGCCGCTTTCATCCTGCAATCGGACGAGAGCGCTTAATTGGTCGCGCAGCGAGCCTTCGATAATCATGAACGACGGGTGCGTCACGTGGACGATGCCGAGCGCACGGGCCATCGTAATCGCCGCCCAGGAATTGCCGCGGGCCCAAAACATGCCCGACATATGATTTTGCGCGATGTGGTCCCAGCCGTGGTAGTATAAGTTCGTCGACATATCCTGCAAATAATTTTCGTGGCCGTGATACTGCTTGAGACCGTCTTCCAAATAATCTTCCCGGTTCAGCAGCGCGCCGATCCGCAGCAAAAAGTAACCGGCCATAAACATCGTATCCACCCATGCCTGCTGCGGGAAGTTATACGACTCCGAGTTAACGGTATGCTGGAACACGCCTTCCGCGAACCGCTCCGCGTCATGCTTCAAAAACTCCGCCATCTGCGTGGCGATCTCGATGTAGCGGTCTTCGCCGGTCGCCTTGTACAGCGTCAGCAGCGAGTGGCCGATGGAAATGCCGTTGACCGACAGCTTCGGCAGCCCATCCTCCAATTTTTCGTCGACCCATTCCTTGAGCATGTGCAAATACTCTTCATTTCCCGTCGCTTCATAAGCTTCGGTAACTCCGTAAAAGGCTACGCCACCCGGCCAATCCCAATTGAAGTCCATGCGGAACGTGCGCCGGACGACGCGGTCAATCACTTCCCGAATTTGTTGCGGATCAAAATCTAGTGCTGGCATCTCTGTCATTTCTCCTCTCATTTTCGGTTATCCTTTGAGCCCGCTTGTGCTGATGCCTTCGACGATATATTTTTGGAACACGACAAACACGATGAAAATCGGCACAAGCGACAGTGTCGACATCGCGAACATACCGCCCCAGTTGTTCAATGCATCATTGTCCAAAAATAATTTAAGCGCAAGCGAAACCGGATACAGTTTGGGGTCATTCAAATAGAGCAGCGGCGTATAGAAATCATCCCATCTCCAGTAGAACGAAAAGATGGCGCATGTCACTAAAGCCGGAACGATCAATGGAACGATAATTTTGTAAAAGATCGCATATTTGCTGCAGCCGTCCATTTTGGCGGCCTCGTCGAGCTCCGGCGGTATCGTGCGGATAAACTGGATGATCAGGAAAATAAAAAACGGAATTCCGAAAAACTGCGGAACGATCAACGGTTTAAACGTGGACAGCCAGCCGATTTTGGCGAACAGTACGTATTGCGAAATGATCGTGACGTCCTGCGGCAAAAGCAGCGTCAGCATGACCGCGCCGAACCACAGCTTGCTGCCGAAAAAGCGGATGCGGGCAAAGCCGTAGCCGACCAATGCCGAGGAAATGACGGCGCCGACGGTCGAAATGATGACGATAATAAACGAGTTTTTCATAAACGTGGTGAAGGTCGTGCCCGCAAAGCCTTGCCAGCCCTTAGCATAGTTGCTCCATTCGAGGCGGCTCGGAATCAGGCTTCCCGCTGTCGTATAAATTTCATCGTTAGGCTTGAGCGAGCTGGCAACGAGCCAAAGTATCGGATACAAGGCAACCAGGGCGATTGCGCACACGAAAACGTGATACAAGACCGATCTCAAGCTTTGGGATTGAATCCGCATGTCAAACGCCTCCTAGTTTTCATAATGAACCCAATACTTGGATGTTTTGAAAATAACGAGTGTAATGATTCCGATAATGAGCAGCATGACCCACGCCATCGCGGACGCATAGCCCATCTCGAAAAAGACGAACGCGCGGTGGAATAAGTAAAGCGAATACAGCAGCGTATGCCCGAGCGGGCCGCCCTCGCCGTTGGAGATGATGTAGGCGGGCGTAAAGGTCAGGAAGCCGGAAATCGTCTGCAAAATCAGGTTGAACAAAATAATCGGACTCAGCAGCGGGAGCGTGACGTTGAAAAACTTGCGGAACGGCCCCGCGCCGTCCACACTCGCCGCCTCGTAGTACGTTGCCGGAATATTTTTCAGGCCGGCCAGGAAGATCAGCATGGACGAACCGAACTGCCAGACGGAGAGCAAAATCAGTGTGCCGAGCGCCGTGGCCGGGTACCCGATCCAAGCAATGTTCGTTTCGATCCCGACCATGCCGAGCAGTGCGTTCACAAGACCTTTGTCCCCGAAAATTTGCCGCCACATGATCGAAACGGCCACGCTTCCGCCGATCAGTGAAGGCAGATAGTACGTCGCCCGGTAAATGGCGATGCCCCGCGCCGCCACATTCAGCAGCATCGCTACGAGCAGCGCGATAATCAAACGGGCCGGGACCGAAGTCAGCACGTAGGTCAGCGTAACTTCGAGCGATTGGATAATTTTGTCGTCTTCGGTAAACATCTTCTGGTAATTCGCGAAGCCGACCCATCTGGGCGTTGAAAGCAGGTCATACTCCGTAAATGAGAAATAAAGAGACGAGAGTATGGGATACACCGTAAAAATCAGGAAGCCCAGTATGAACGGTAGAATAAATACGTATCCGACCACATGATCGTTTTCTTTCAGCAGCGATTTCATCGAACCACTCCTCTCCTCCGCTATGTTTATGCCGGAAGGGCGGCCCATCGGCCGCCCCCCCGTTCACGTCTACCGATCCATGAATGTCAGCTTATTTCTTGTTTTTGGCGAGAATGGCGTTCGCTTCTTTTTGGAACTTGGCGGCGCCTTCTTCGACCGTAATTTTTTTGAACAGCATTTGATCCTGAACGTCTTTGAGCAGTTTGCTTACTTCGGCCGCGCCCGCAGGGTCCGGCGGATCCATCGGGCTGCTGTTTTTCTCGGCCCAGGCTACATAGTCGTACACCTGCACTTCTTCAGGCTTCAAAGTAGGCTTCATCGCCTCCTTCACCTTGCTGGACAGCGGAATGCCGCGGTCGCCTTTAATGATTTTGTTCGCTTCCGGATCGTTCAGGAACCAGTTGATGAATTTCGCCGCCTCTTCTTTTTGCTTGGAGCTTTTGGCGACGGACAGCAGCATGCTCGGCTTCATGTACAGCCCTTCCTTGCTGTTCGGCCCCGGCAATCCGCCGATCATCAAAGGCCGTTTCGCCGCTCCCTGCAAAGGAATGAACTGATTCGACCAAGCCATCGTCATAAAGCCTGTGCCGAGCGCAACCGGATTTTCCTCAGGCGTTCCTTTGGAAAGCGCTATTTTGTCCAGCGTATCCATGTAGCCTGCGTCATACCATTTTTTGTACTGCGTCCAATAATCGATGAAATATTTGTTGTCCGTATACCCGAGTCCGGTACCATCGTTGTTAAAGTAATGCTGGCCTTGCGTACGCAAATAATAAGGGAAAAATACGTCGTACCGCATATGGTCGAGCAGCTTGCCCTGTTCCTTCATTTTCTTGGCGAGCTGATCCAGATCGGACCAGGACCAGTTGTTCGGATCGAAGGTCGCGCCCGCTTTTTTGATCATATCGGCGTCGTAGATCGCGCCCATCGCATTAACGCCGGTCGGGATGCCGTACAACTTGTCTTTCACTTTCCCCGTACCGACGGCCGACTCCGACATCGCGCTGGTGTCGATCACTCCGCTTTTGGTCAAAGCGGTCAAATCTTCCAGCTGGTCTTTTCCGCCGTATTGGCTCAAGTAGGAAATGTCCATCTGGATAATATCGGGAAGCTGGTTAGCCGCCGCTTGCGGAGCGAGCTTTTTCCAATAATCGTCAAACCCGGAGTACTCGGCGTCGATTTTTACATTCGGATTTTTTTGCTGGTACATTTCGATCAGCTTCAGCGTATAATCGTGCCGCGCCTGACCTCCCCACCAAGCAAATCTCAGCTTGACATCCCCTTTGGCGGCTGTCGTCGCTGCGGGAGCCTGCGTTGCTGCAGCACCGGGACTTCCGCCCGCATTGCCTGCATTGCCGCCATTGCTGCAGCCGATTGCCGAGATCAGCATAGCCGCGGATACGATGGTTGTAAACGCTTTACGTTTCATCTTGATTCATCCCCCTCAAACTTAAGTACCTGTTCTGCATCTTTATTATCAACAAAATAAGACACAAGATGAATGCAATAATCCGCCATGTTTGTTTAAAAAACAGTGATCATTCGTTAATACCCTCTTTTATACTCGGTAGGCGCGCAGCCGGCTATTTTTTTGAAAACCTGGCTGAAATACTGGGGATTGTCTCCGAATCCAAGCTGCTCGGCAAGCTCAAAAATTTTTACGTCGTCCTGATTTTTAATCATATCCATCGCCTTGGCGACGCGCAATTTAACGACATAATTCGAGAATTTTTCCCCTGTTTCTTTTTTGAACAATTTGCCGAGGTAGTCCGGGTTCATGTACAGCATCTGGTGCGCCACCCAATTCAAAGACAATTCCGGGTTGCCGAGCCGCTCGTTCAAGATCGCGATCACTTTTTGAATAATGACCGAATATTTCGTCCGGTTGCGCTCGTAATTGAGCTGCGTAATTTCTTTGGCGATCGATTTGAGAAAAGCGATGCTCTGCTGAAGCGTTTCCATTTGCGCGAACCGGACCGTATGGTTCATGTACTCGACCATTTGTTCCTCCGAGCACAAGCGCGCCATCGAAATATACAGCTGCAGGACGTACGATTTCGTCGTTTGGATATCCATGCGGGAGCTCAGCAAATTGTCGAAAAAACGGTCGATTTCCGCGCCCGCCTCCTCCCAGTTCCCCGTACGGACCGGAAACAAAATGCGGTCCTCGTCATGGACGAAACCGCCGCCCCGCAGCATCGCGGAATCCGGGATATCCCGCATCGTAATGAGCCCGCCTTCGCCCAAATAAAACCGGTGCCCCAAACATTCCAGCGCCTGCAGATACAACCGTCTCGCATCTGCCATATCGCCGGCCTCGCTCAAAGCCACCGTCGTTTCCAGCTTGTAGTACATCTTGAAAATACGGCTGACTTCGCCGATTTGCTTGTGCAAAAGCCCGATATCCTCCCGGTCTTTGACGACGATCAGCACCTGTTCTCCGACCGTCGAGCTGAGCAGCGAATCTTCCAGCAAATCTTCGGCGATATTTTTCACCGCAAACAGATGCTCGTACTCGAATTTGCCCTCCAGCCGAAAAACGATGAACCGCACCTTGCCGCCGATCTGCAGCCCGAAGAGCTCGCTGTAATATTCCCATTCGCGGCTGCCATACGATTTGTTCATGACAAACTCCTTCAAAAACTGCTCTTTCACGTGCGGCAGCACTTTGCGCATATTGTCCTTCATCGAGCGGATAAAATCTTCCTTGCTCTCCTCCTGCCTGAACTCGCCGGCGATTTCTTTTAGCGAAGCAATGATCGCGTTCTCGTTGCAGGGCTTGAGCAAATAATGCTTGACCCCATACTGCATCGCAGCCTGGGCGTATTCAAACTCGTCAAAGCCGGACAGCATAATAAAGCGGATGCGCGGATGCGTTTCTTTCACCTTCGCGACCAGTTCCAGCCCGTCCATGCCCGGCATGCGGATGTCGCTGATAATGATGTCGGGCGCATGCTCGCTTACGAACGAATACGCCTCAATCCCGTTGCGCGCCGTTCCCGCCAATTGCGTCTCCGCAGATCTCCAATCGACAATCGAAGAAATTCCTTCCAAAATCATGCGTTCATCGTCAACAAGCAAAACTTTATACATAAACGGCTACCCCCTCTTCATACATGGTATTCGAACAGTGACACAAGCTCCGCCTTCTTCTCTGTTGCCGATCCGGATCCCGTATTGCTCCCCGAAAGCGATTTTGATCCGCTCGTCGATGTTTTTCAGGCCGACTCCGGTTCCTTTCGACTTCTTTTCACCGTTCATAATTTGTTGCAAATAATGCTCATCGATCCCCGGCCCGTTGTCCTCGACCGTTATTTCCAGCGCTTCGCCGACTTCTTTGGCAGCAATTCGGATCACGCACGGCTCCAGCTTCACTTCGAGCGCATACTTTACCGCGTTCTCCATCAGCGGCTGCAGCGTCAGCTTCGGTATGCCGCAGCTTTTCAGCTCATCCGGAACCGACATGCCGAAGTCGAGCCGTTCCTCGAATCTGACTTTCTGAATCGTCACATAGTGCTGGACAAGCTCCAGCTCGGCTCCGACCGTAATCATGTCCTGCTTTATGTTGATCGAAGAACGCAGCAAAAAGCCCAGCGCTTCCACCATTTGCGACACCTGCGTCTGCCCGTTCATCTTGGATATCCAGTTGATCGACTCCAGCGTATTGTACAAAAAATGCGGATTGATTTGCGCCTGCAAAGAGCGAAACTCCGTCTCTCGGATCATGAGCTGCTTCGTGTAGTTTTCTTTAATCAGCTCCTGAATGCGCAAAATCATCATCCGGTACGTGCGATACAGCAGCCCGACCTCGTCCATCTGCATATCCGGAGGCGCTTTCAGCGGAAAGTCCGAATTTTCCAGGTCGCCGATTTGCAGGCCGCGCATGCTCGCAATGAGACTTTCGATCGGCCGCGTAATGCTTCTCGCCATGGCGATTCCGAAGCCGGCCACGAGCAGGAAGCTGACGATGAACGCGGCGATCATCACATTTTTCATCATAATGATGCGGTGGAAAATTTTTTGAAAAGGAATCGTATTGTAATACGTCCAGCCCATATAATCCGAGTGAATATGCGAGACAAAATATTTCTCTCCCCCGTCGTCGATAATCCGGAAGCCTTTTAAAGCAGCGGGGCTCGAATCGCCGATCAGGGAGCTCATGCCGGACGTGCGCGGATAAACTAATTTATTGCCCGAGACGATCAGCATCTCGCCTTCTCTCGTCACCGCCTCGCCGGCATGCCTGTCGACGATTTTTTCCAGGTTCACTCTGACGACGAGCACCCCCAGCTTTTTCATCTCCAGGTTATTAAACGAGCGGATCTGCCTCGAAGCGATCAGGCTGTAATCCTCATCATCGGGAAAAACCCACCCCAGGCTGCCGACATGAAGGTTCGCCGCATCCAGCACCTGTTTCTGCCGCTCGCTTGAAAACGTTATCAAATTCCCGCTGGAAAAACTGCCGCTGCCCGTATCCAAAATATCGGCCGACACGATATACGTCTCCGTATTGATATACTGCACGAGCCGGTCGACAAGCCTTGTGCGCGCCTGAATCCGGTCGTACTCGGAAGGGTTGCCGTTCATAACCGCCAAATCCTGCTGGATCTGCACGTCCGACATGACGTTAAAAGTAAGCCGCTCGATTTTGCTCAGCTCATTCTCAATGAGCGTGGAAGAAAGATTGAGCACCTGCGAGGACTTCTGGTAAATTTGCTCGTCGTAAGTCGAATAGGCAACCTGCAGACCTGCAAAGGAAATGCCCGAACTGAGCAGCATGCTGACCGTGATCAAAAGAAACAGCTTTGTCGTAATGCGCCAAGCCCGAATTTCCAGCAGCCGGTTCTGAATCCAGAATTTCATCCCTAACCACCACGTTTCTGTCATAAGTGTGTCGAATCATAGAAGATTGGTTCGCGATGCATGGAGATTTCTCCTTTAAAACGAAAAAAAATGCCGCCCCTTCGTCATTATAATGACTTAAGGGACAGCTTCTCGATACGCTAACAGCGAATATTTCTGCGATTGTGCGGACTGTTGAAAAACCCCCGCGTCAGCAGCGATACCCACAATCTGCCTGGCTTCACGGAGAATTCCTGCAAAAATACATGAATTTGCGTCCTTGAAAGCTATCTACGAAGAATTCCTGCAAAAGTGCAGGCTTTTCACCGAACACATGCACTCGTGCACACTTTCAGCAAAAATTCCTGCACTTTTGCAGGTTTTTCACCAAAACAAGCCAATTTCACAGAAAAAACCTGCACTTTCGCAGGCTTTCTCTCTAACAAGCTGCTTTCTGCCCAGTTGCGTAGTTCCATGACCTGCACCAGGAGAAGCGCACACCCACACTCGTTCCCCTAGCCCTCACAGAGTGCCGCGACTTGCTCGGGCAGCGCGAATTGTGCAGGCATTTCGCAGCAAATATGGGCTCAGACTCGTTTTAGCCGAAAATTCCTGCACAATCACAGGCTTTTCGCCAAAACGAGCCGCTTTCGCGGAGAAAGCCTGCACTTTTGCAGGCTTTCTCTGCGCCGCCGGGCGATAGCAGTTCTAGCGGGCGTGTTCTCCTAAGCCGAACAGGGCCGGACCGAGCTGGACCAAGCGGAAACGCAGCGCCGCAGCGCGTGTAACCAGCCGCCCTCCTTATGGGCGGGCTCTTTTTAAAACACGGACGCCGTACGGTGGCAGCGTCAAGCTGTTTTGAACTTCTCCCGCAGACAGCAGGTCGGTGTATACCGCCGTCGCCGCATCCAGTTCGACTGCCTGTCCGGTTTTGCCGAAGTTCATGACGAAGACGTACTCATGCTCCCCGTCGGTGCGAACCTGCGCAGTTACTTGTTCCGGCAAATCCGTTTCCAACGCGCGTTTCACCCCGGCTTCGCGGAATATGTGCCCGTAAAAAGCGCGGTTGAACGACGCTTCCGCGCGGGCAGCGATATAGTACGCCCTGCCGCTGCCAAGCCGGTTGACGGTTACAGCCGGACGCCCCGCATAAAAGTCGTCTCCGTACACCGCCAGCGCTTCCGCACCTTCCGTATGAATGAGCTCGCACAATTCACGCACTTCAAATGTGCCTGTCAGCCGCAGCGGATTGCCTTCCTGAAACACGATGCTGTTCGTATCATGATCGTGCAGACCGTCCATTTCCTCCGACCAAATGCCCAAAGTTTGGCGAAGCGGGCCCGGAAATCCGCCAAGGAAGCACAAATCGTTCTCATCCACGACGCCCGACCAGTAAGTGGCGACGAACGTTCCGCCGTTCCGAACGAACTGCTCGATCCGTTCTCCCACGCCCGGGCGCACCAGATAAAGCATCGGCGCAACAACCAGCTTGTATTTTGCCAGATCGCAGTCCATATCGATGATGTCTACAGGAACGCCCTGATCCCAGAACGCCCGGTAATGGCTGAGAACCGTTTCCTCGTACTTCACTCCCTTGTTGCGCGGACCTTGCGAATCTTTGACCGCCCAGCGGTTCTCCCAGTCGAAAATAATCGCCGCTTCCGCAGGGACGGCGGTTCCGATAACTTCCGCCAGCTTCTCAAGCGCACCGCCGACTTCCGCCACGTCCCGGAACACGCGAGTATGCTCGTGGCCGGCATGATCGATTACGGCGCCGTGCAGCTTTTCGCTCGCTCCGCGGCTTTTGCGCCACTGAAAATACTGGACCGAGTCCGAGCCGTGGGCTACCGCCTGCAGCGAAGCGAGCAAATGCATGCCCGGACGCTTCAGCTTGCTGACCGGCTGCCAGTTCGTCAAGCTAGGCGTGCTTTCCATCAGCAGGAAGGGCCGGCCGCCTTTGATCGAACGGAACATGTCGTGATTGAGCGCGAACCAGGCCGCCAGATCGCTTTGATCCGCAGCGTCGTGCCAGGTCGGATAAGCGTCCCAGGAAATAACATCGAGCACATCTTTGAATTTCCAGTAATTAAGGCCTTCGTAAGCGTCCATAAGGTTGGTCGTGACGGGCAGATCGGCATTTTTCGCCTTGAGCGGCGCAATCTCCCGGCGGCAAAAGTCGACCGTCTGATCGGTGACGAACCGCTTCCAGTCCAGATTCATCGCATGGACCAGATTTTCCCCATGCGGAGCCGGCGATTCGATCTGCGACCAGCTCGTATAGGTGTGGCTCCAAAAAGCCGTCCACCAAGCCGCATTCAAAGCTTCCAGCGTGCCGTATTTGCGCTGCAGCCACTGGCGGAACGCGTCCTGGCAGTAATTGCAGTGACAGTCTCCGCCGTACTCATTGGATATATGCCAGCCGACAACCGCCGGATGAAACGCATACCGATCGGCCAGCTTGGTGTTCATCAAGTCGACCTTTTCCCGGTAAACCGGTGAAGTGTAGCAATGATTGTGGCGGGCGCCGAACAAATTTCGCACCCGGTTGCTGCCGACGCGCAGCACCTCCGGGTATTTTTCCGCCATCCAGGCCGGTCTGGCCCCGCTCGGCGTTGCCAGCCAGGCATAAATACCGTTCGCGGCAAACGTATTCAGAACGCGGTCAAGCCACTCGAAGGTGAACACGCCTTCTTCCGGCTCAAGGGCCGACCAGGCGAATATGCCGATCGCCATAACGTTGCATTTGGCTAATTTCATCATGCGGATATCTTCTTCCAAAACTTTCGGATCGTGCTGCCATTGATCGGGATTATAGTCCGCTCCATGCATAAAAACAGGCAGTTTGGAGCTGACGGGCGGGAATTTTTGCGGCATGCTATCACCTCTATTAGGGAATAAATGGCTTAGAAAGACAAACTATCTCCATAATAAACGTAATTCCCGCCCGAGCCTACCCGATAAAGCTATGATAATCAGTAAAATTCTACGCTAAAAGAATCTTTTGGGGCGCGTCCGATATGCTTGATGTTTTTTTTCATGCGGATGGAGTTTTCGCAGCGCCGGCACTAAGGGCTAAAATCATCGGCATGCGCAAAAAACCTGCAAAAGTACATCTTTTTGCTCCTTGATGCGCTGGTTTCGGAATATTCCTGCAAATGTGCAGTTTTTTTCGCCAAAATGTAAGGCTCAGGCCTTCATGGCGGGAAATTCCTGCACAATCGCAGGCTTTTTCCAAAAACGGGCCGCTTCCGGCACAAAAGCCTGCACTTTCGCAGGCTTTTGCTGGCGGCGGATGGTTGGCAGGCCGATTTCGCAGGCTTTGCAGGACGCCTGTGGCTGGCAGGCCGATTTCGCGGGCTTTGCAGGACGCCTGTGGCTGGCGAGGCGCTTTCGCCAGCCCTGCAGGCCACGGATGCCAGTGCAACCGGACGTATTCTTCCTTGACCGTCCACGTCTAGGCGATTTTGCCGCTGCCGCTTACGGTCAATACACCTTTTTCCACTCGGCGATATTTTTCGCGTCGAATTTGAACGGATCGCCCAACATGATTTGCGTGCCTTCACCGTCTTTGATCACTTGTTTGTCTCCGAGTCTGCCGGCCACAAACTTCTCACCGACTTTGCCCGTAAGCGTTCCCTTCACAAGCCCGTCAGCCGCATATCCGGCCAAATAGCCGACGTCGACCGGATTCCACAAATACATCCACGGACAGACGCCGCTATCGATGTATTCGGCCATTTCACTGGGCAGTCCGAGCCCGGTCAGGAACACTTTACCTTTCAGCCCTTTGTCGGTTAACACCTTGCCCGCGGCTGCGATACCTACGGTCGTAGGAGCGATAATGCCTTTTAAATTCGGAAAAGATTTGAGCAGCGCCTCGGTTTCCGAAACGCTTTTATCCCGCAAGTCGTCGCCATAGGCTACTTTCACCAGCTTGATATCTTTGTATTTCGGATCTTCCAGCTCTTTTTTCATCCACTCGATCCAGGCATTCTGATTCGTCGCTTGCGAGGTAGCGCTCAGCACGGCGATTTCGCCTTTGCCGCCGATCATTTCGGAAATCGCCTGCACCTGCACGCGGCCGATCCGCTCGGGGTCCGCCTGGTTGACGTGCACGAGCCGGCTTTGCGCATTGACCGCGGAATCGAGGGAAAGCACTTTGATGCCCGCGTTCATCGCTTTTTTCAAAGCGGGCTGGAGCGCATCCGGATCGTTCGCCGCTATGGCGATAGAATCGACTTTTTGCGAAATGAGCTCCTCGATCATTTTGATCTGGGCTTCGGCGGTCGGCTGATCCGGCGCTTTCAGAATCGGTTCCCCGCCAAGCTCCGTTATCGCGTTTTTGAAGCCCTCCATCTGCTTCTCTCCGAAAGGGTTCCCCGTATTTTTGAAAACGATGGCGAATTTCTTTTTACCGCCGTTTGCGCCCGCTCCTTTACTTCCATCGGCAGGCTGTGCCGCACCCCCGCATCCTGCAATAAGCGATAAAGCCAAAACCGAGGTCAAACAGGTGAAAACCAGCTTTTTCATTTTTTGTCCTCCCTTTAATTGGATATATGCAAATCGGTTCAGGCCGCCGAAGTCACCACAAGCTTAATATACTATACCTATGTACTGTATATTTGAATCGTCGGCAATAAAGCCCGCCGCTTAACCGGCAGGCCGCAAAAGCCTTCCGCTCCGCCTGAACCGTTTGATATCGGCAATACGTTACGCCGCTTTTCGCAGCCGGCCTTTTGCCGGCTTAAGCTTGGGAACCATCACGGCGACAATCAGCAGCAGACCGATAATGATGAGCAGCGCCTGGGCGGGCACGTTCACCAAACCGAGGCCGTAGCTGAGCATGCCGATCAAAAATACGGCGAGAATCGCGCCGATCATCCTCCCTTTGCCGCCTGCCGTGCTGATGCCTCCGAGCACAACCATGGCGATAACGTCCAGCTCGTAGCCGGTTGCGACGTTGGGCCGCGTGCTGCCCATTCTCGATGTGAGGAAAATAGCGGTAATCGCAGCCATCAGGCCGGCGAGCGCAAACACAATGATTTTGATTTTATCGACCTGAACGCCGGAAAAACGGCTTGCGGTCATATTGTTGCCCATCGCGTAAATTCTGCGGCCGAACGTCGTTTTATGCAGCAGCAGACCGTACAGCACGGCAAAGAAGGCGAAGGCGATCAAAATAAACGGAATGCCGGCGATATATTCCCAGCCGAAAAAGCTGAACCAGTCGGGGAACTGCCCCTTCGCCTGATCCTCCAAAATAATGTAAGCGATACCGCGATAAATAATCATCGTCGACAGCGTCACGATCACGGACGAAAGCTCCTTGAACTTGACGATCAGCAGGCCGTTGACCAAACCGCAGAGCGTCCCGACCAGCAGGCAAATGACGATGGCCAGTTCCATCGGAACTCCCCGGTGGTACAAGTCCGCCATAACGACGGATGACAGCGCAACCGTCGAAGCGACGGAAATGTCGATATCGCCGAGAATCATAATCAGCACCATCGGCAGCACGATAAAAGCTTTGTCAAGAAAGCTCATCGTCGCATCGCGCAAATTTTCGATATTCATATAATACGGGGACAAATAAGCGTTCATCACGTTGACCAGAATAAAAATGAGGACGAGCAGCCATTCCCATTGGAAAAAGAAGCTTTTGATTTGCAGCGGTTTGCGGCCGCCCAGCAAGCGGGTTTGTGCCATGTTAAATTTTCCTCCTCATGAGATGGTTGCGGTCCACGCCTCTTTTTACGACTGCGTTAATGAGCACGGCGATGAGAATGATCGTCCCCTGAATCGCCATCTGCCAAAAAGGAGAAACGTTGATCAATGGCAGCGCGTTATTGAGAATGCCCAGGAGAATCGCGCCCAGCAAAAGTCCGCCGATTTTGCCCGAGCCCCCGGCAATGCTGACGCCCCCGAGCACGCAAGCGGCGATGACGCTTAATTCGTAACCCATCGCGGTATCGCCCTGGGCCGATGCGAACTTGGCGACCCACAGGACGCCCGCAAGCCCGGACAAAGCGCCCATAACGGTATAGACCAGCCACAAAATTTTCGTATTGTTGATGCCGCTGATTTTGGCCGATTCCGGGTTGCTCCCCACAGCGTAAATTTGCCGTCCGGTTCTCGTGTGGTTAATGAAATAATAGAACACGATGTAGATCAAAACGGCGATCACGATGAGCGTATTCACGCCCAAAACCGAAGTCGTGGCGATCGCTTTAAAGCTTTCCGGCATCTGGTGGGCGCTGACCCATTTGCCTCCGCTGACCGTATACGTCAATCCTCGGAACACGTTCATCATCCCTAGCGTCGCGATAATCGGCAGCACACCCACTTTGGCTACGAGAAAACCTAACATGAAACCGCATACAACTCCGATGGACGTACCGAGCAAAATCGCGAATACCGGATGAAGCCCGGGATAAAACGTTACCGTCAGCGCAGCAACCATCCCCGAGAGGGCGAGCGTCGCGCCGATGGAAAGATCGATCCCTCTCGTCACGATCACGAGCATCATGCCGACGGCGAGGATGCTTAAAATCGCGGTATTTTTGACCAGATCATTGACGTTCTCCAACGTTAAAAAGCTCGGATTGCGCAGTTGGACGGCAATGGACAGCAAAATAATAAAACCAAGCAGCCCAAGCTCTCTGAATTTAGCTATGCCGGCGCTTATCGACGCTTTTTTTCCCGGACTCGCGTTTAGCGTTGTTTTAGCTGTCGTACTTTCAGCCATAATGCCCCCACCTCTTGTTCGTTATCCGACTGTCGCGCGCATCGATGCATTTGCAGGATTGCCGGTCATCGCTGCTTCAAGAATCGCTTCCTGCGTCGCATTCTTGCGGTCCATCGTGGCCGTCACCCGGCCTTCCCGCATCACGACGATGCGGTCGCACATGCCGAGCACTTCCGGCATTTCCGAAGACACGAGCAGCACCCCGTAGCCTTGCGCCGCCAGCTCGCCGATGATTTCGTATATCGCCGATTTGGCTCCCACATCGACGCCCTTGGTCGGCTCGTCGAGAATGATGACGTCCAGATCCGCCGTCAGCAGCTTGGCGAAGACGACCTTTTGCTGGTTGCCGCCGGACAGGGAGCTGACCAGATCGAAGATGCTGCCCGCTTTGACGCTTACTTTTTCCGCCAGCGCCTTCGCGGTTTCCGCTTCCTTGTTCACATTCAGCCAGCCCTGCTTCGAAAATTTGCCGATAAACGGAAGCGTGATGTTTTTCCCGATTTCCCATTCCAGCACCAGCCCCTGCTGCTGCCGGTCCTCAGGCAAATAGCCGATTCCCGATTTCATCGCTTCCAATGGACTTTTGATCCGCATTTCTTTTCCCTTTAGATATATACGGCCGCTGTCCAAAGCATGAATGCCGAATATCGCCTGGCACACCTCGCTGCGCCCCGATCCGACCAGCCCGGTCAACCCGACAATCTCGCCCCTCCGAACCGCAAGAGAGATATCGGCGAAAAATCCGGTCCGACCCGCGCCCTCGACGCGCAGTACTTCGTCGCCGGGTCTCGTTTCCTTTTTCGGAAACAGCTGCGTAA
Organism: Paenibacillus sp. sgz302190; assembly: GCF_059820445.1. NCBI lineage: Bacteria > Bacillati > Bacillota > Bacilli > Caryophanales > Paenibacillaceae > Paenibacillus > Paenibacillus sp. sgz302190. Next base: position 5,537 of record NZ_JBZYAO010000020.1, on the reverse strand, counting down.
TTTCCCGGCCTACCATAGCTACGATCAGCTCTTCGTTCGTAATATCGTGAATGCCCCAGCAGCCGATATACTGCGCGTCCCGAAACACGGTCACCCTGCTCGCCAGCCGGTACATGTCTTCAAACCTGTGGGAGATAAAAATAATCGCCGTCCCCCGGTCCCGCAGCCTTTCGGCAATTTTGTACAGCTCCTCGCTCTCCCGTTTGGTCAACGCCGCCGTCGGTTCGTCCATAATGATGATTTTCGCGCTCGTAGAAAGCGCTTTCGCAATTTCAACGATTTGCTGCTGCGCAATACTGAGCGCCCCCATCTGCGTTTTCGGATCGAAGCTTGCGCCCAGCTCTTTGAGCAGCCTGCCCGCTTCCTCGTGCATCTCGCTCCACAGGATGCGTTTGGTGCTTTTTTGAATTTTTTCGTGTCCCATAAAAATATTTTCCGTGACGCTCAAATCCGGATAACAGGTAACGTGCTGATAAATCGCGGCAATTCCCAACTTGCGCGCATCGTTCGGATTGTGAAAATGCACCTTCTCACCGTTCACGTACATCTCGCCCGCATCCGGGGCATGCACCCCTGTGATGATTTTGATAAACGTCGACTTGCCGGCGCCGTTCTCCCCCATCAAAGCGTGGATCTCGCCCGGCCTCAGCTGGAACTGCACCTGATCGAGCGCTGTAACCCCCGGAAACATCTTTGTAATCGCTCTCAATTCCAAAATAAACTCAGACATAAGCGGCCTGCTCCTATCCTTCTTATTCAGCGCATCATCTGTATTCGCAAACACAGTATAACACGATAAAATTGAAATGAATAGAACTTTTTTGAATTTTTGATTTCATTTTTGATCATTTATGTTCGTTTCAACTCAAAAAGAACATTGTCCACCCCGTCCGCCGGAACCGGCGAATCACCGGCCATGCGCAGAAAACCTGCAAAACTCTCATAACGTCTGCCGTAGACGATACCCTCAGAATGAAAAGAATCAGGTCTACTGCGTGCAGGCTGTTAACACCCCCACACTAGGAGACAACACATCTGCTTGGCAATGCGGAGAGTGCCTGCAAAAGCGCAAGTTTTTGCTCGTTGATACGCCTAAAGTGAAAAATCCCTGCAGATGTCAGATAGTTGATAAGGGGCATAGCCGTTCTTCCCCAACCCACGCTACTCCTACATAATTGTGGCGCTGAAGTGGGGCACAAAACGGCTTGTCAGGAAGAAAGCCTGCAAAAGTGCAGGCTTTTTCCTTATAAATGGTCCATTTTGGCGAAAAGCCTGCGATTGTGCAGGAATATCCCGTGAAAATGAACCTGAGCCCATGTTCGCGGCGAAAAGCCTGCACAATTGCAGGAATTTTTCGCAGCGGACGTATCCATCGAGCAAAAACTGTACTTTTGCAGGTTTTCTTCGTGCAACCAGGCAGATTGTGCGACCAACTCTGGCGTGTGGGCTTCCGGGCAGCCTGTAAAACTGAGGCTTTTCCGCTCATCCTAGGCATTCAGCCCCTCACGACTGAAAGTCCAATGGATTTCCCCTCAGATTAAATTTTACGTGGGGGCCGATTTACAACAATCTGAGAGGGGCATTCAGGTCATACTTTTGGTGGATTCTCAACAGCCTGACTTGCGCAGATTTTCTGAACGTGGCAGTAAGCACCCCGTCAACGGACGGTGCTGCGCTGCATGCCGGCGGGCGGTGCGTCGTTCGACCACCTGCGGTCGCGCGAACGCAGAGCTTGCGGGCTGGCAAGCCGCGCCAGAAACAACAAAAAACACGGCGCAGCCCGCCCGCTGCGCCGTGTTTCCTGCTAACCGCTTTATTTGCCGCCCGAGGCATAGTACAAAATATGCTCCTGCGTCGCTTCGTTGCGGTTAAAGATTTTGCGGATTTGCCCGTTGTACATGACCATAATCCGGTCGGACATCCCCATAATTTCCGGCAGGTCCGACGAAATCATAATGATCGACGCTCCGGCAAGCACAAGCTCGTTCATGATGTTGTAAATGTCCATCTTCGAGCCGATATCGATGCCGGCCGTCGGCTCTTCGATGATCAGCACTTTCGCGTTGGCGAACAGCCACTTGGCCAAAATGACCTTTTTTTGCTTGCCGCCGCTTAAATTATCGACGTTTTCCAGCTCGCTGACCGATATTTCCAGCCGTTCCACCAAATCTTTGGCAGCTTCGGCTTCCTTCTCGCGATTCAAAAACCCGGCTTGGGACACCCGCTTCAAGTTCGTCAGCGTGATGTTCTCGGATATCGGCGAATTGGAGATAAGCCCTTCCTCCGAATTCAGCCCGGTCACGTAACAAAGGCCGTGCTTTTTGGCCAGGTGGGGAGTCATGGAAGTGAACGTTTTGCCGTTCAGCACGATCGCGCCCTCGAAAGGCCCGTATATGCCGAACAGCACTTTCGCCAGCGTTCTGCGGCCCGAGCCGCTCAGTCCGGTCAGCCCGATAATTTCGCCTCGCCGCACGGCAAAATGAATATGCTCGATCCGCCCGTTGTAACCGACGTTCTCTACGCGCAATATTTCATCCCCGTGCTTCACCTTCAGCTTCGGATAGCGGTCCGCCACGTCCTTGCCGGCCATCACTTTGACGATTCCGTTCAGATCGACTTCGCCGATGCCGTACGTCTGGACGACTTCACCGTCCCGGATTACCGTAACCCGGTCGGCGATCCGCTGCAGCTCCTCGATCCGGTGCGAAATATATATGATCGTAATGCCGTGCTTTTTCATCTCGCGAATAATGTTGAACAGCAGTTCGATTTCCTGCTCCGTCAGCGCTGCGGTCGGCTCGTCCATAATCATAATTTTGGCGTGCTGCGAGTAGGCCTTGATGATTTCGACGAACTTTTGCTGCCCGATGCTGAGCGTGCTGACAAGCGTTCGCGCATGGAAATTCAGCTCGAACTTTTTGAGATATTCACCGGTTTCTTTGTAAGCGCTGTCCCAATCGATCAGCCGGGTCCATTTTTTCACCGGTTCCCTGCGTATGAAAACGTTCTCAGCAATGTTCAAATCTTGGAACAGCCGGATTTCCTGGTGGATCATGGCGATTCCGAGCTCTTGCGCCTGTTTGGGGCTTTGGATCGACACCTGCCGGCCATTGATATAAATGTCGCCGGAATCCGGCTGGAACAGCCCGGCCAATATTTTCATCAAAGTCGATTTGCCTGCCCCGTTTTCGCCGATCAGCGCATGCACCTGGCCTTCACCCGCGCTCAACGCGACATTGTTCAAAACGACGTTGTCGTGGAAGCGTTTCGTAATGCCCTTCATTTCCAAAAAATTGTTCACCCTGCGTGCCTCATTTCTTCAAAAGGTTCAAGTGCAGTACGGTTTATTCCAGCTCAAAGGTTGTATACAAAGCGACGGCGTGCTCGAAAAAAAACGTTTTGAACTCGGACGGCACCTGCTTGTTCGTAATGACCTTTTTGGCCATCGTCAAGTCGCCGAGCTTGGCAAACCCGGTCCGGTTGAATTTCGTGTAATCGGCTGCGACGATAATTTCGCTGGAAATTTTTTTAACTTCTTGTAAAATCATTGCTTCCTCGTAGCTGCCAACCGTATACCCGGCATCTCGATGTACACCCTTGACACCGACAAACGCCTTGTTGATGTAAATGCCGCTGAGCGCCTGCAGCGTAAAACCCCCGACCAGCGTCGAACCGGCCTGCACGAGATCCCCGCCGGTGACGATCACTTTGACGCCTGCGGCGTCTTTCAAGGCGAGGCCGATCACCATGTCGTTCGTGACGACGGTCACCTTTTTATCGTTCAGGCTGCGGGCGATTTCCAGACAAGTCGTGCCTGGACTGAGATAGATCGCGTCGCCGTTCTCGATCATTTGTGCGGCAATTTTGCCGATCATCCGCTTTTCTTCAATCGTTTTATCGTCCGCCTCGAAAACAGCCGCCTCCCGGGCTGCGCCGAGCTTGTCGTTGATCACCGCTCCGCCGTATGTTTTCACCAGAAAACCGCTCTGTTCCAGCTTGTCCAAATCTCTGCGGATCGTCACTTCCGTCACGGAAAAAAGCTCGCTAAGCTCGACCACATCGACCCGTTTGTGCTGGTAAAGCAGTTCTTTGATTTTATTTAACCGTTCGATAGCAAACATGGTGCAGCTCCTTGTACGTTTTGTTCATGTTATGTTCTATTATATCACATTTCGGATCGATTGCGTTCGTTTGATAAAAGCGGTCGTTCACACTATAGGTTCGCCGCAATGAGATAAACCTCTATCGAGGTCTTTCGAAGATGAGCGACCGCGTTTAGAGGTAGGTTTATTCGCCAATAAGAATGCTGTTCTTCACGCTTTAGCGCTGCAAAGAACTTTAAACATTCTTATGTGGTAAAAAAGCGCCACTCCAACTCACACAATGTTGTTCGCCCAAAAAAGCGAATGCGGCAACCGGCGGTTAAACCGGTTTTTTCATTGTATGATTTGCGGGTGGCGCAAAAATTCGGATCAACTCTCCGGGCGTGCCCTCTCACGGCGTACGTTGCAGTACTGCACGGCGGTGGTCAAGTCCCATACTTAAACGGTTCGGTTCGATCCGGCATTTAACCGCGTTTTACAAGATCTTCGCGGACCGGGGTGAACACATCCAGCAGCGCGGACGATTCCAGTGCCGTCACTCCATGCTTGGCCCCGCTTGGTATGTAAATGGACTGCCCCTGCCCGATCACCGTCGCCGTGCCGTCGATTCTGAACTCGATCCGACCTTTCAGGCAGTAGGACATTTGCTCGTGCACATGGCTGTGCTCGTACCCTTCCGCCCCCGGCTCAAAATGCACTTCCATCATCATGAGGCCGCCTTCGGCCTTCAAAATACAGCGCTTCACTCCCGGCTCGGCCGGTTCCCATACTCCGATGTTCGACATTTCCATCGCTCCTCTCATGTGCAAAAACGATACTTTCCTTTGTACCCGACATACGAAAAAACTGCCGAAAAACCCGCTCACAGGCGGCGCGTGCAGAAAACCCGCAGAAAACCTGTAAAATCTCCCATGACGCCGTGGACGTCAGCCTACTGATAAGCTCTCGCGCGCAGAGTCCGCTTAGTTCCACTATACGCACCTCCCGGCGCACGGTGTTTCGCTGCACGACAGCGGCCCGCCGACCACGCTATTGGCATTGAGCAAAAAACCTATAAAAACCAGACTATTGAAAAAACTGATGCACCAGAAGATAGTACGCCCACCCGCCACAGCGCGTGCAAAAATTGCTGCAAAAATGCACTAGCTTTGCAAAGAAGCTAACTTCAACTGGATTAAAATGGACAAGTTTCTTTTTGAGTTATTAGATACTTATTTTTCCATTCGTTACTTCCGGCAAATGAGCTAAAAAGTCGATGGCCTCTTGAGTAAGGGAGTGTTACCATTTTCAGGGAATCTATCATTTATTGGTTGAATTCGTTAGTCAGCACGAACTTTTGCGCCACGTGCTTCTTTGGGGAGTTTCTTGAGCGTCCTCGTTTCGGCTTCTTCTGACGGCCTTTTGAAGGCTTCGTCGGTTTCCGGAACAAGGCGT
>NZ_JBZYAO010000002.1:377300-392767 GCF_059820445.1 Paenibacillus sp. sgz302190 | reverse complement strand
CCAAGACTCGTTATTGGTGATGTGGCTAACACCTTTCCAAGCAGGGTTCCCACCTGCTACCTCACTCGACCTATGCTTGGTCGCTCCACTTTCGCAGGTTTTTCGAGTGGCCAAGCCACTTCGCGAATGGCTGCGGCTGTCCCCACCGACTGCCGCCATACAGCGCAACACCGCGCGCTGGGAGCTGCGCGCGGCGTCGTTACTTTCACGGGCACTCCGGGGAATGATTGGAGGCCAGTCGTGCCGGTCAGTACCTTCTGCCACCGCCGCCGGTTATTGCGCGAATATTGATCCAGGAGATTACGATGCCGACGATGCGGAACAAGTAACCTACGACAGGTATAAAGCTGAGGAAAGACAGCACGACGTTGGCAATCGCCGTGTTCGTCGTGCCGTTGCCCGCTAGCCAGGCAAGAACCAGACTGACGAATACCAGCGGGATGACCCACGTATAGGACCACAAATACATAAAAGGAATGAGCCCGATCAAATAACCCGCCGCAATGCCGATTTCCGAAATCAGTTGAATCAGGTTCAAAAGGCGAAGCGTATCAGAACGCATCTTCGTTCCCCCGTTCCCCAATGGGATGGTATGCCCTTCCATTGTAGCATACTCCCAACCGGCCGTCTTTAAACGGACGGCCGGTGGGTGTCCGCCGCCCGGAGCATCGGCGGCCGGCTATACGCCGCTCTCCGCTTGCTCGGCGGCGACGGCGGTTTCCAGATGTCCCTGCTGCAGCTGGTACATCTGGTAATAACGGCCGAGCTGGCGCATCAGCTCGTCATGGCTGCCCTGCTCGACGATCTCGCCATGGTCGAGCACAAGAATCAGGTCGGCGTTCTTGATCGTCGACAGCCGGTGCGCAATGATGAAGGTGGTCCGCCCCTTCTTCAACACATCGAGCGCGGCCTGAATGACGGCCTCGGTCTCCGTATCGATGCTGGCGGTCGCCTCATCGAGAATCAGAATCGCCGGGTCGAACGCCAGCGCCCGGGCGAAGCTGATCAGCTGCCGCTGGCCGGCCGACAGCGTGCTGCCTTTCTCGATCACCGGCTCGTCGATGCCGCCCGGCAGAGCCGCAAACATCTCCGCGGCGCCCACATCGCGCAGCGCCTGCTCGACCCGTTCCCGGCTGATGGCCGGATCGTCCAGGCTGATGTTGGACGCAATCGTGCCGGTGAACAGGAACGGGTCCTGAAGCACGATGCCCATGTGCTGGCGCAGCAACTGTTTGGGCATCTCGCGCACATCGCGGCCGTCAACCGTAATACGGCCCTCTTTCACATCGTAGAAGCGGAACAGCAGGTTCAGGATCGAGCTTTTGCCTGAGCCGGTATGCCCGACCAATGCGACGGTCTGGCCCTGCTTCGCCTCAAAGGAAATATCCTTGAGGACGTACTCGCCCTCTTTGTAAGCAAAGCGCACATGCTCGAACTTGACGTTGCCGAGGTACCGGTCGGCCTTGCCGTCAACGACGTCAACGCCCTGCTCGTCGAGCAGTTCAAAGACGCGGTCGGCGGATACGACGGCTTTTTCCAGATTGGGCAGCTGGTTGACAATACCTACCATCGGATGGAACATCCGGTTCAAATAATCAACGAACGCGTACAGCACGCCGATCGAGATGAGCGTGTTCATGCCACCGCCGCCGATAAGCCAGATCAAACCGAAAAAGAACAAGTTGCGGATCACATTCATCAAATTATGGGAAGTGTAAGAGTTCAGGCTGAGCATTTTATTTTGATAATCCGTATACTCGTCATTCAGTTGTTCGAATTCGCGCTGCGTCTCCTTTTGCCTGCGGAACGCCTGGATGATCGGCATGCCTTGAATCGCTTCGTTGATCATACCGTTAATGCTGCTGAGCCGCTCGCGGATTTCCTGATTGTAACGGGTCGCGAACTTGCGGTACACGACAATCCATACATACAGCATCGGAATGACCGGCAGTGTAAACAGCGCAAGCCGGTAGTCCAGCACGAACAGGGCGGAAATAATGCCCACGATATAAATCGTGCCGGTAAAAAAGTTCGCCAGCACCTGAACGTACAAGTCGCGCACCGCCTCGGTGTCGTTCGTGATTCTGGAAACGATTTTGCCTGCGGGCTGGTTGTCGAAATATTGGATCGGCAGCCGCTGGATTTGCGCGAACACGTCCGCGCGCATGCGCTGGATAATGCGGTTGGCCGCCGATTGCAGCAAAAACTTCTCCCCGTACGTAAACACCGCGCCCAGCAGGATAAGGCCGAAATACAGCCCTGCGAGCTGCATAAGGCGCTGCATTTCGGGCGCGTAGAAAGCGTACAGCTCCTGCAAGCTCAGCTTTTGGGCCGCATAGTCGGCCACCTGGCTGCCCTGCGTCACTACGAGGCGGCCGTTCTCCAGCTTGCGAGCCCCGTCAAAAAGCAGCGGCTGCTCAATAAGCGCGAACTGGCTGCCCGCCTGCAAAATGCGAATCTCTTTCCCGCGCGCTTCGCCCTCGGAGAAGTTGTCGCTTCTTTTGTACCAAGTTCCTTTGTACGGAACGGCCTTGTCGGTTTGTATGGCCGACTCCGTTTCATACCACGGCTTCTCGATGCCGAGAATGTGGCGGTCGATCATCTGTTTTGCGATAAAAGGACCCGCCAGTTCCGCCGATACGGCCGCCGCCAAAAGCAGCAGCGCAAGAAGCAGCGGTTTTTTGAACAGTGCGGCATATTGAAATAGTCTCTTGCCCGTATGTCTCATATGGGGCCTCACCTTCTTTTCACTCAGGATATGTTATCTCTTGATCCGATTATTACCCGATTTGCGCTTCCAACTGCTGGCGGTCGTACTGTTCCTTGTACCAGCCGTCCAGCGCGAGAAGCTGCTCGTGCGTTCCCTCTTCGACGATATATCCTTCATCCAACACTACAATCCAGTCGGCGTGCTGCACGGCGGAGAGACGGTGGGTTGTGATCAGCGTCGTTTTGCCTGCGCGCTCGCTGCGCATGCCGCTTATGATTTCCGCCTCGGTTTTGGCGTCGACGGCCGACAATGCGTCATCGAGCATTAAAATCTCGGGATCGACGAAAAGCGCTCTGGCAATCGATACACGCTGCTTCTGCCCGCCGGACAGAGCGACGCCTTTTTCCCCGACGAGGGTGTTCAGTCCTTCCGGGAGAAATTGCACGTCCTTGCGGAACGCAGCCAGCTCCAGCGCCTTGTTCAATTCCTCCTCGGTTCCTTGACCGCGGCCGAACATGATGTTCTCTTTTACCGTTTTGGAAAAAAGAATCGGTTCCTGCGGCACATAGCCAATCCAGCCATGGAGCGTTTCAATGGTCAATTGCTCGATCGGCGTATCCGAAATGGAAATGCCCCCCTGGCCCAGCGGGTATTCTCTGAGCAGCTGTTTCAGCAGCGTCGTTTTGCCGCTTCCCGTCCGTCCAACGATGCCGAGCGTCTGCCCCCGCTGGAGTCGCAGCGAAATGTTGACCAGGTTATCGATCGATGAGGAAGGATAGCGGAATGTCACTTGATCGAAAACGATCGAGTACGGCACCAGCATCGTCGTCGCGGCAGGCGTATTGTTGACGTCCGGCTTGTAGCCGAGCGTCTCGTTCACGCGGTCCAGCGAAGCGTTCCCCCGCTGCATAATGTTCATCAGTTCGCCGATGGCAAACATCGGCCAAATCAGCATGCCAAGAAACGTATTGAAGGATACCAGTTCCCCTAGCGTCAACTCGCTATGAAACACCATATAAGCGCCGTAGCACAAACCGATGAGGTAGCTGATCCCCACGAGGATTTTCACAGTCGGCTCAAAGAGCGCGTCGATGCGGGCTACGGCGATGTTTTTGCGGTAGACGTCGTCTGTCATCTTTTTGAAGCTTTCCTGACTTGCCGTCTCCTGCACGAAAGCGCGGATTACCCGCACGCCGGCAATCGTCTCCAGCACACGGTCGTTCATCTGGCCGAAGGCATCCTGGGCGCTCATGAACCGGCTATGAATGCGGCTGCCGTAAATCGTGATGCAAACAGCCATAATCGGCAGCGGCACAATCGCCGCCAAAGTCAGCTTCCAACTAATAAAAAAGCCCATCATGAACAAAATCGTAGTCATAAACAAAGTGGAATCGACAAAGGTTAAAATGCCGAACCCGGCTGTCGCGGACACTGCCTGGAGGTCGTTCGTCGCCCTCGCCATCAGATCGCCCGTGCGGTTGCGCTCGTAAAAGGTGGGCGTCATCCGCAGCAAATGCCTCATCAGCCGGTTGCGGAGAATGCGCTCCAGCACAAACGCCCCGCCGAACAACTGATACAGCCATACGTAGGACATCCCATAGCCGAGCACAATCAGCGTCCCCCAAAAGAGCAGCAGCTTGATCAGCTCCATGCCGGTCAACGTGCCCATGTGAATCCCGTCAATGGCGTAGCCGATCAGCTTGGGCGGAATCACATCGATAATGCCGACAATGATAAGCAGACCCACGGCCAGCGTGTACCGCTTCCATTGCATGCGGAAAAACCAGCTTAATTTCTTTAATACGATAAACATCTATCACTTCGCTCCTTTCGATTACTTCATCTGTTCTGGTCCTGCCGTCTCCAACAACGCAAATTGGGCACACCGCACGCAGCGATATGCCCTCCAAGAAATCAAAAAGCGCACGTTACGAACTTGCTTCGTAACCCGCGCTCGTGTAAACGTATGAACGGATGCGGCAGCAGCCTGCACATAAGCTCAATGCATGCGGACTGTTCGTCGGGTTACAGGATATGAAGTTGTATGGTTTGATCCGCTATGTGCAAGTTCATCGTATAGATGATCCATAACCATTCCACTCATACTGAAACCCTCTCTTTCCAAAAGCTGTATGTTTTGCATTACAGAGGTGATTCTAACACCGTTTACTGGAACCTGTCAATTGGAGAATATGACTATAATTATTTGCGCCTCTTGTCCCTTAAATGTCACACATGTTTCACAAACATGCGGCATATGGATGCAATATAAGCAAGGAGGGGATCGGATGGTTGATCAGGTGTTTGCGCTCATGGGCTGGATTGTTGCATTTGCCGCGGTGACGGGGGGCGTTATCGCCGGCATCGCCCGATTTATACGCCGCGATTCGGTGGACTACGATACGGAGTTTTTATGGGAGGAACGGAATACGCGGGAGGAAATGGAGCTGAAAAAGCGCGAATAGCCTGCGGCGGTCTGTATGAAATAAGCCCGAAGGATTACAATCCTTTGGGCTATTTTTGTTTGCATCATCAATACTATCTATACTTATGCTTCATAGGAAATAGTTTATAATAGCCTCAGCTGCTTCTGTGGCGGCATCTTTTTCTCTTAAAGAGGCGCCTATACGGCGTGCCGCCTCAAGATAAGACGGGTCGCCAAGTACCCGTTGCGCCGCGTCTCGAAGCTGATCCGCAGATAATCCATCTTTGTCCAGGAAGATACCTGCGCCTAGCTCGGCGACGCGTCGGGCAACCATCGGCTGATCGGCCCCCTGCGGCACGACAAGCAAGGGCACATCGTGGAGCAGTCCTTCGTTCGTGCTGTTCATACCGCCATGTGTAATGAACAGCCGCGCCATGGAGAGAACCTCCAGTTGGGGAACGTAAGGCCTGACAATGAAGTTACCAGGGATCTCACCCAAAGATTCAATCGGAGTATTCCGGCCGGCCGAGAGAATCACGGTATGTTCAGAGCAGCCAAACGCATCGAAGCAGAGTCTATAAAAATTGAAATCCTTGTTGAATGCTGTTCCAAGTGAAATGTAAATAACGGAGGAATCTTCCAATCCGGGGAAATGAACCTCACCTTGCGGAAGCCGGGCGGAAACCGCGGGTCCGACGAAACGGAAGCGTTCATCAAAGGACTCTCCTTGAGGCTGAAACACTCTGGACGTATAAACGACATTTAACGGCTCCGGGTTGAAAAAGCCTTCATAGGGCGAAGTTATCTTATGGCCGAATTTTCGCTCAATCTCCGCACACAGCTGCTCAAACTCTGAAAGGGTCGTTTCGTCCGCTTCAGACAGAACACTCAGAAACATAGGTACCATTTCAAAAAATTTTTCCGTAAAGGCGAAAGTCGTACAGGAATTGACCGCAGACACTCCAAGCAGGCGAGCAATCGCCCCGCCGCCGCCGAACATTGAATCGTGTACGACACCGTCGAAATGTTCCTCTTTTATTTGCTCCATCACTTGCGGGACCAAAAGCAGAGTCGCACTGAGCAGCCCATTGATCTTTGCCAGCATATGAGGACCATTGTGTATGAATTCTTTGTAAATTTGGAAAAAATCATAGGTACGGACCTCCGCCCCAGCAGCCTCCAACCGTTCCCTGAAGTGATCCGTTGTGTAATAAACGACCTCTTGGCCCCTCTGAACCAATTCCTTTACCACACTGATGGTTGGGTTAACGTGACCTTCACCACCGCCATTCATGAAAAGAATACGCCCCATTCCAAACACTCCTTTTTCACCATAAAATAACTATATTTCCATTTTATAAAAAATCTTGTCCCTTCTCTATCCGTCTGGAGACTTAAAACCAACATAGAAATCTACGAACTTACAGTTTCTCTATATTCTTGTTTAAGCCAGAAATTTGTATTTGTAAGCCGAATTTTGTAAGTCGAATATTGAGATTTCCCCTTGGAAATGACGAAAAAGGCGGAACCGGCGAATACGTTGTCGGAGGGGAGCTTGGTGCAGCCATTCGTGAAGCGGCATGGACGCTGCGACCGACAAAAAGCTGCACTTTCTTTTTGCAGGTTTTCTCCACGCTTGCTCCACGGCAGTGCAAAAAGCCTGCGAAAGTGCAGGCTTTTTCCGTGAAAGCCGCTTGTTTCGGCGTAAAGCCTGCGATTGTGCAGGAATTTTCGGTGGCAATGCCCCCAAGCCCCGGGGTTCGATGAAAAGCCTGCGCTTTTGCAGGAATTCTTCGAGGCCGGCGCATCAACGAGCAAAAAACTGCACTTTTGCAGGTTTTCTCCACGCTTGCTCCACGGAAACGCAAAAAGCCTGCAACAGAAAGTGCAGACCTATTCGTAAAAGTTGCATGTGCTGCCCCCGGGGTGACAGTCTGACTTTCGCAGCAGGTTTTGCGGGCATTCCAGCCACTTCACACACAGCCCCACCGTCTTTTGGAAGGTACAAGTTTCGGGCGGCGCAGGCTCGGCGAAAATCGTGATAAGCAACATTAGAGCAAAAGGACTGTCCTGGAGGCCGTTATCCCCCCGACAGTCCTTGCCCGGCCGTGCTGCTTGCCGGAGTGTCCCGTGGCTTTTTGCCGGCTTGATTTTGCCTGCGCTGGCCCTGCCTATGCATTTGGCCGCCTTGCCCCTCGCACCTGCCGCCTCGGAGGTGGCCCGCCGCCGGGTCTATGCACCACTTGCCCGCGAAGGTGCCCCGTATAGGCAAGCGCAGCCGGCCGCTAGATCAGCCCCAGCAGCAGGATGACGGAAATGGCGGAAATGATCAATCTGACCACGGGGAGTTTGAACGAGACGCGCATCTGCGGATTCAAAATGTGCATGATGCGGACGTTCATCGAAGTCTCTGCGAACGAAGCGTGCGAGATGGCCATTTGCGGAGCCTGCCCCTGCTTCAGCAATTTGAGGAGTGCACTGCCCAAGTGGCCGGGGTGCTCCATTTTCGAAATCGCGTGCTTGTCAGCCCTGAGCTCGATAATAATTTTATATTTATCGGCTACCCATTTGAATATCGGGATATACCACAGTGAGACAGAGCTTACGGCCAGGGCGAAAATCGCCAGCGGGTCTCTCTGCCGGAGGTGGTATTTCTCATGTTCGATCACGGCATGAAGCTCGCCCGGGTCCAGCATGTCCAACAGGCCCGTCGACAAAATGATGCGCGGCTTCCACAACCCCATCGTCAGCGCTACGGGAGCCGGATGCGAGATCACGCTCAATTGCCCGGCGCCGAGCTGGTATTCGCTGCCGTACCGGGACGTAAGCGCCGGGTTCACGCGGCCTGACAGCTGTTTCGCCGATTTTGCGGAGATCCATGCATGATTGGCGAGCATCCACAAGAAAGCCGAGAACGAGTATACAATCAGGACGTTGACCGAATTAAAGGCGATGTGCGCCGGGACGTGCAAAACTTCAAACATGACCACGCAAAGGTCAAACAGATTGAAAGACGGTTTGAATCCGATCAGGCGCCCCAGAGCATAGCATGTCATCTGGCATAAAATAAAGCCCGCGGCCAACAAGGTCGTGAACAACATGAATCTGGGACGAGACCCGCTCATGCATCATCTCTCCTTTTTCAATTCTTTTATTTTTTGCTCGAGTTGATCCAGCAGCTGCGGGTCCGCTTTGTCGAGCGCATCGACCATATGGGTTACCGCCAGGGTGCCGAATTCTTCGATCAGATCAAAAGCAAGCTCCTTGGACTGCGCCTCCATGAACGCTTCCCGCGACAGGACCGGGCTGTACGCAAAAGACCGCACCTGCAGCTCCTTCCGGAGAATGCCTTTGTCCACGAGGCGGTTCATGACCGTCATGACCGTGTTGAAGCTGAGCGCCTTCTCCTGATCCAGCTTCCGGTGGACGTCCTTGATCGTCATCGTCTCTTTGGAGCTGTCCCAAAGAATCTCCATAATCCGTGCTTCCAACGGGCCGAAAAACCTGCTCAATCCGCTGCCTTGATATTTAAAATTGTGCATTTTCATGGTTTAAACACCCCTTACACTACAAATTGTAGTAACTGCACCAGGTGAAGTCAAGACGTTTTTACCCGGGAAAGGGTGGCATTTTGACAAATGGGCAAAAAAATTTTATAATAACTTATATATAGTAAGTTAATAATTATTTTAAAGCTAAAAAAGAGAGGCGGTGTCTTTATGAACATTCAAGTGTATGCGCCATCGCAGCAGGGCTCCGGGGCGTTTGACGGAGGGAGATTCATCGAGCAGCGGCCGGTGAATTTTCCCGGCGAGGGCGGGGCCGTCGATCGGGTAGGTCCGCTGTTTTACTGGGCCTGGGGCCGCGCAGTAGAAGATGCGGAGATCGACATGCATCCTCACAAAGCTTTTGAGATTATGACGTACGTCATTAACGGCATCGTCGAGCATCGGGATTCGCTCGGCACGCGGCAGACGGTCGCAGCCGGCGGCGCTCAAGTGATGCAGGCCGGCTCCGGCATTTATCACGGCGAGGCGTTTCGCGGCGGCAATGCCGAAGGGCTGCAAATCTGGTTCGAGCCGCATTTGAGCCAAACGGTGAAACAGCCGCCATCGTATCATCAATACGACGACGCGCAGTTTCCGAGCGTCGAGCAGGACGGCGTCACCGTGAAAACCGTCGTCGGTCCGGGAGCGCCCGTCCGTCTTGAGACGGACGTGAAGGTCTTCGACATCGCGCTGGCGGACGGAGCCGCCTACGCGTACAAGCTGGAGGAAGGCCGGCGCCTCGCCTTCCTCGTCATCCGCGGAGCCGGATCGGGCTCCGCCGGGGATAGCCCGTCCCCCGCATTCGCGCGGGGGGACTTCGCTGTCGCGCAGCCTGCTGCCGGAGGCGGGCTGCTGGAGCTGAAAGGCGGCGCGGACGGCCTGCGGGTCGTCGCCATCGATGTGCCGGAACAGCCGGGATACCCGCTGTACCGCAAATAAGGCCGGCCTTGGGGCACACCCCGGCCGACAGCAAAAAAGCCCCTGCGGATAAGGGGCTTTTTTGCCTGTTACTGCATGCTTTGCAGCCTTGATTGTTCCTGCCGGAGCGCCGCCTCGGCTTGCTCTACGGCCGGTTGATTATGGTGAGCTTTTGCCTGTTCTACCGCTCTTTCCGCCTGCTCGATCGCATTGTGCGCTTCCCGGATCGTCTGCTCGGTCGGATGGGACATCGCGCGGGAAACCGCATTATGCACGTTGTCCACCGAGTTCTGGGCGGAAGAGACGACATTTTGCGATTGTAAACTGGAATCTTGGCTGGCCATAACTGCCTCCTCATGTGTAATTGCGCTACACCCGCTATATTGAGGCAGTTGGGCGATTTTTATGCAGCCCGTTTATTTGTCCGAAAACTTGATGGAATCGAAAGCTTTGTTGAGCCGCGCTTCATTCTCCGCCGTGCGAACCGCCTCGCGAATGTGCAGGATCGCCGTGAACGTAACATTGTTTTGGCGGAAAATATAAATCGTCTCCTGATACGGCATTTTGTTCAACGCGTAATGAACGACATATTTCTTCGCCTTCGCCCCGCCCGGCAGCGTTACTTCCTCATCCGCATATTTATATTCGCCGTCGTTGTCATGGTTTTTCTTCTGCAGCGCATCCTCGGCTTTCACCGCATCCTCGTAGCTTGTTTTCGAATCGGCCTGGATCGACAAGCTGCCGCCGGTGAATACGAATTTTTGACGGTCGTCTTCCTTCTTGTCGTAAGATTTGCCATTGGTCCATGTTTCCGGAATTTGCAGCGTGTACTTGTACTTGTCGTTCTTGTAAGCTACAGTCCGGTCCGGATCGAGCAGTTCGTTAACATCCTGAATAAAACCGAGCTCTTTATCCATCAGGCCTTTATCGACTTTAGCCGAAGCCGTGAGCGCCTTGAGCGTCTTATTCACTTCGTCCTCGTCCTCATCTTCCGGGTAAGTAAAATCGATCTCGTACTTGTATTTATCCTTAATAAAATACAAGGAGTAAGCGGAATTCCACTTGCTGCCGAAGGTTTGCGAGTAAGCGACCTTCAAGGCGGGAACGCCGGCCAGCGTCAGCTCGACAGGTTGTTCCATTTTGCGGTAATCCGCCACAAACTGCGATTCAAAATGCTTGCGCTCCCGGTCGACCCACGCCTTCAGCGTATCCCCCGACGATGCGGAAGTCACGCTCACCGCAACGACTTGCGAGTAGTCCGCGTTGTAGAAGGAGGAGCCGCTCAAATAGCTGCTCTTTTCCCAGCCGCTCGGCAGGTCGAAAGACAAGCCGTACCCGTTCGAGTGCGATGTATTGGCGTCGGAATAGACGGAGATGTCCTTCAGCGACTCATCTTTGCCGTTAAAAGAAAGCTGGAAGCTGTCGAGCAGATCGTTGAAGCTGTTTTGCTTGAAGCTGTTGTTATACTGAGCCTTCCTTACATATAGTCTGACCGTGTACAGTTTGCCCTGATGCAAATATCCCCGCGTCTGAACGTAGCCTTCCTCTCCGGATCGGCCGACGATTTTGGCGTAGGAGACATTGTCCTGCTTGACGTACTGCCTCTCCAAAATCGTCGCGCCGTCATAGTTCTTATCGCCGCTGCCGTCCAACTTGCTAAGCAGGGCCGAAGGCGACAGCTCGTCGCTCAGGTTGCTTTCCACATCGACGGACAAATAAAATTCGCCCTTCGCATCCACAAAGCTGACGGAATCGCCGTTATCCGATTGCTCGCTTTTAACGAGCCCTGCGGGGTACTTCATCGACCAGCCGAAATGGCTGTCGCCGATCTTCGTTTTGCCTCTGTCGGCATCCAGATAGGAACCGTCCGCATCCTGGGTCGCGTGCGACTCCTCGGTTTGCGCTTCGCCGAGCGTTATCGACTTCGTCACCGACGAATTGCCGGATTTGACCGCAATGCTCACGGTGTCGCCGGGCAAATATTTTTTCAAAGCCTCGTTGTAATCGACCATCGTTTTAACCTGGCTGCTGCCGATGCTTTCGACCAGATCGTCCTGTTTGATGCCCGCTTTGGCCGCAGGAGAATCGGGATCTACATAGGCGACACGCAGGCCGGTCGAACTGGGCAGGCCGACTACCGCTTCCCAGCTCTCTTCCAATTCAACGCCCAGATAAGGACGTTTAACTTTGCCGTAAAGCTTGAAATGATTCAAAACATATTTCACCGTATCGATCGGAATCGCAAAGCCCAAATTCTCAACGCCGATTTCCGCATACTTCATCGTGTTGATCCCGATCACTTCGCCGTTCATGTTGATCAGCGCGCCGCCGCTGTTGCCCGGATTGATCGCGGCATCCGTCTGAATGAGCTGATACTGCGAATTGACCGACCGGTCAATTCCGCTCACGATGCCTACGGTCACCGAGTTGCGCAAGGCAAAAGAAATCGGCGTACCGATAGCGGCGACAGTTTCCCCGACCTCAATATCCGATGAGGAATCGGCGAACTTCGCGACCGGCAGGCCGGTGGCGTCGATTTTGACGAGCGCAAGGTCGCTCTCCTCGTCGATGTTCGTCGCGCGGCCGTTGTATGTAGTGCCGTTCGACGAGACGACAACGATATTTTTCATATTCTTGACGACGTGGGCGTTCGTAACGATCACTCCGTTCGACTCTACGATAACCCCCGTACCGTGCGCCAAATTGTAGCGGCTTTTCTCCCACGCCTTGTTCGTATCCGAAGACGGCTTGCCGATAATCGCAACGACGGAAGGCGTCATTTGCTCGACAACTTTAGGCACTTCGGATTTTTGCGCCGCATAGGAAGGCGCCGCGCCCAGCCAGGAAACGACCAAAACGACGGCCGCCAGCGAAACTAAGCTTCTTTTTGCAATACTTTTCCATTTCCCCATTGTAGTTTCCCTCTCCCGGCGTCATATTGCTGGACATTGATGAACATACAAGCGCAAAATCTACTCTACCAATTCCTGCATTTTCTAAGAAGATGCAATAGCTTGAATCTAGCACATCCGGCGAAAGGAGACAATACAATTTTTCCCACAAAAAGGGAGGCAGTTCGGGTACATAAAAAAGAAGGGGTTTGTCGCGAGCTCTCTTTTGGCAGCCGGAAAGCGGGGTTAGACAAGCAAAGGTGTGTGCGGAGCCATTGGCGCAGCCGTTCGGGAGGCGGCTTGGCGGCCGGGAAAAACCTGCGAGAGTCTGAGTGTCCGCGAAAGTCGTGACGCCTGCTTGGGGTAGTCAGTTGGGGGGGTGGCTATTCAGGATATAGTCATTCGTGAAACGGCTTGGCAGGACGGAAAACCTGCGAGAATCTGCGTGTTCGCGAAAGTCGCGTTCACTCTGCTTGGAGCGGTTAGTTGGGGGCCAGCTATTTGGGATATAGCCATTCGTGAAACGGCTCGGCAGGGCGGAAAACCTGCGAGAGTCTGAGTGTCCGCGAAAGTCGTGTTCACCTGTTAGGGGCGGCCAGTTGGGGGCCAGCTATTTAGGATGCAACCATCGTGAAACGGCCTGGTAAAACGAAAAACCTGCGAAAGCGCAGGCTTTTTCCATGAAAGTAGTTCAATTTGGCGAAAAGCCTGCAATTGTGCAGGAATTCCCGATAAAAATGGGTCTAAGCGCGAATGTACGATAAAAAAACTGCACTTTTGCAGGAATTTTTTGCAGTTGGCATAATGACGAGCAAAAGCCTGACTATTGCAGGTTTTTTGCACATTTGCCACTGATTAGCCTGCTCTAACGGGCGGATCGGCTGGCGGGCCACTATCGCCATCATGCAGCGCAACACCGCGCGCTGGGAGCTGCGCGTGGCGCGAATAAGCGAAGCATGGCGCTTCGCAGCCAGCATTGGCCAGCTTCAGCGCCAAACCAGCAGCTACTCCCTGCGCACCGAACAGCTATCAGCATCACCTTCGACGCTAAACCGGCGGCCGATCCAGGCGTACCAATCAGCTTCCAACATCGCCTTCGCTGCAAATTCCAGTGGCCGATCCAGGTGCACCGACCAGCCTCCGGCCTCGCCTTCCCCATCAAACCCGCCGGCCGCCCCCGCTCCATGATCAGCCTCCGGCGTCGCCTTCGTGCCATTCCACGATCCGGTGCGGATGCGTGTAAACCGCCAACTGCTGCCCGCGGATAAAACCGACCACGGTGATGCCCAAATCGTGCGCCAACCGCAGCGCCAAATCAGTAGGCGCAGACTTGGAGAGCAGCAGGCCGACGCCGATTTTGGCTGCTTTCAGCGCAACTTCCGAGGATACGCGCCCGCTAAAAGCGATGAGCTTGTCGCGGACGGAGAGACGGGTTCTCAGGCAGTGCCCGTATATTTTGTCCAGCGCGTTGTGCCTGCCGATGTCCGTTCTGCTCAGCAGCAGCTCGTCCGCGGTGCAAAGCGCGGCATTGTGCACGCCGCCCGTCGCGCGAAAGTCGCCGGAGCGCTCCTGCAGCTCGCTCATCAGCCGAAAGCACTGCCGGACGGACACCTGCAGCTTTGTCCGCACCGTTTTGGCGGTTCGCACATCGTTATGAAAATAAAACTGCCGGCTCTTGCCGCAGCACGATCCGATCCAGCGCTTCGACGCCATGTCGCGGCTCAGCTCGTGCTTATGCCGCAGCTTGACGTGGGCGAACCCGCGGTCTTCGTCGAGCGACAGCGACTCGATCTGGTCCGCGAACCGGATCAAACCCTCCGACGCCAAAAAACCGGTCACCAGATCGACTACATCGACCGGCGTGCAGACAAGCGTGGCGAACTCCTCTCCATCCACCTTCAGCGTGAGCGGGGCCTCCACTGCGATCTCATCCGGTTCGCCGATCAGCTCCGGGCCGCCCGTATAGCGGTAAACCTGCCATGTCGTGGCAGCTGCCCGACCGGCGCCACCGGACGCCGCGGCATCATGCTCCGGATCCATGCGCATCACTCCATTTCCGTTTCAAGCTCCTGAATGCGCTTTTCGACATAACGCGTATCTTTGCGGGCGTGGAACGTCTCCGCTTTTTCCACAATGACCGCCGTATTATATTCCGGTATGCCGGCGTACTGCTCATATACGCCTTTGGGAATCAGCGAATTGCCTTCCGGCCAATGCACCTCGATATTGCCCTGCTTCACCGCTGCCGTTTTCAACCTGCCGTGCATGCTGCCATAACTGTTAAAAACGACGACGGCCTCGCCTTCCGCCAAAGCAAGCTCCCGCGCGTCGGCGTCATGCATCAGCACATCATACCTGTCAGCGTCGTTGAACGGGTCCGTATCGCTGTATATCATCGAATTGAACTGTTTGCCGCGGCGCGTCGTCACGTAAAAATGCCCCTCCGGCTTGCGCAGCTCCGGCAGCACGATCGGCAGCAGCGCGCCGCGGCCGTCCGGCGTCGGACAGATGCCGTCCTCGCACAGCCAGGCGCCGCCCCACTGGAACACGTCGCCGCGCTCCCGCAGGTGCTGGATGCCGTCGTAGTTCGGCGCGGCCTCCGCAATTTCCGCGCGGATCGCCTCCGCGCTGCCGCAGCCGAGCCGTGCAGCGGCTTCCGGCTTCACGCGGCGGGCGAGATCGACGTAGATCGCCCACTCCGCGCGGGCTTCACCGATGCGGGGGCCGGCGATCTCCGGCGAGAAGTACACCATCCGCTCCGTCGAGGTGGACGTGCCCCCTCCGGGCTGCTCGTAGCGCGTCATCGCGGGCAGCACCACTACGGCCTCCCGCGCGTCAACGAGCGTGGAGGTGTTGAGGATGATGTCCTGATGGACGCGGACATCGACTGCCTCCAGTGACTGGCGGACGAACGCCGGGTCCGGCATCGTCTCGAGAAAATTGCCGCCGGATTTGTAGAACATCCGGAGCTTGCG